>JAOAHJ010000003.1 GCA_026415295.1 Spirochaetota bacterium
TATAAAGTTTTTCTACCTATACCAAGCATTCTTGCAACTTTTGCTTTGTTTTTAATTTTGCTCAATGTAAATTCAATATATTTTTTTTCAAGTTCTTCTAAAGGTGTACCTATTTTAACCTGTAAATATTTTTCTTTAGAACCAATTTCATCTGAAGTAACAAAATCTGGTATAGTTTTAACTTCACTTTTAATATAAGAAGGAATGTCATCTATATCAAGAATATCGTCTCTACTCATAACTATCATATTCTCTATTGTATTTTCAAGTTCACGAACATTTCCTGGCCAACTATATGAAACAAGTATATTTAGAGCTGATGGAGAAATAGAAGAAATATTTTTACTATTTTCTTTTGAAAATTTATCTATAAAATGTTTTATAAGCAAAGGAATATCATCTTTTCTTTCTCTAAGTGGTGGTAAAGTTATTTTTATTACATTTAACCTCCAGTATAAATCATCTCTAAATTTGCCAGCCTTTACTAATTCCTGTAAATCTTTATTTGTAGCTGCTATAATTCTAACATCAACTTTAATAGGTTTTTCACCCCCAACTCTTTCAAATTCTTTATGTTGAAGTATTCTTAATAATTTAATTTGTATTGATGGAGATATTTCCCCAATTTCATCCAAAAATATGGTTCCTTTATCTGCAAGTTCAAACCTTCCAGGTTTTGTTCTTATAGCCCCTGTAAAAGCTCCTTTTTCATGACCAAATAACTCTGATTCAAGCAATGTTTCTGTTAATGCAGAGCAGTTTACTTTTATAAGTTCCCCTTGTCTTCCAGATTTTTCATGAATAGCTTCTGCAATTAATTCTTTTCCAGTACCTGTTTCTCCATAGATTAAAACAGTAGCCTTTGTAGGAGCAATTTGCGATACTGTTTCAAAAATATCAAGCATTTTTTTGGATCTTCCAATTATTTTGTCCGAAAACGCTGTTTTTAGAAAGGATGTTTTTAGTAATTCATAATCTTTTTTAAATTTTGCAAAATCAATAGCTTTTTTTATAACGACAACAATTTTATCAATATTTTCAAAAGGTTTTATAAAAAAATCATAAACCCCTTCTTTCATAAGATTAATAGCATCTTCAACAGTAGCTTTACCAGAAATTATAATTACAGGTATAGATGGATATTTTGATTTAATAATATTAAAAAGTTCTTTTCCATTTAACTCTGGCATAACAAGATCAGTAATAATGCATTCAACTATATCTTCATTTTCTTCAATATACTCTAAAGCTTTTGCTCCATTTTCAAAATCAACTACTTGAAGTCCATTAAGCTCAATAAGCCTTTTTAAAGCCATTCTAATATTTAACTCATCATCAATTAAGACAACCATTTTTTATCCTTATAATTTGAATCTATATAAAATATAACACAAATGTAAAAAATTGAGACATAAAAATTAATATTATTTTATTAAATTTATTTACTTATTAAAAAAATTTAATTATAGATTTAAATAATAATGTAGGTTAAATATTTATAAATGCATTTTATAATAAGATTATTAAATTATTAGTAACAATATTTAAATTTAATATAAGATATTTGTTAAAAATAAGAAAGTAAAAGTAAAAAAGATTATTAATTAAATATATGTTCCTTTTAATAAAGCTAATAAAGTTTGTTTATTAATAAGATTTATTTGTCTTGAATTAGCAAAATCAATAATATCTGGAGTAAAGTTACCAGGATAGATTATGTGCATTTTTGAGCAGTTATTTTTGATCATTTTGTCTCTCATTGATTGAACATCATCAAGAAGTATCTCAGTTTGAGAATCTCTTATAAATACAAAAAAATTATTTTCTTTTTTTGTTGTTATTAAAGCTTGTGTATTTTGAGGAATACCAACAACATATACGATTTTTCCAAAATCCATAATTTCAAGAACTTTGAAATTCATAGTAGCTAATATTTTTGTTGCAATGTTTTTAAAATCTTCTGATTTAGCTATTATGTATTCTTTATATTTATCATCAACTGATAGTTCTGAATAAATATTTAACTTTTTTTCAACATCTTTATAACTTTTATTAACAAGATAAAGTTCATTCCATAGCTTTAAAGCATTATCTATGTCTTTAATTGCTTCATAAGCTAAAGAAAGATCATATTTTGCTTCTAAAAGCAATTCATTTTCTTTTATATTTGTGATAGCTTTTAAATAAAATTTTATTGCATTATTATAGTCTTTTGTTGCATGAAGAATTGATGCTATTTGATATAATGATTGGCCTTTAAACTTTGTTGAATAAACCCCCTTAGAAAAGTAGTCAATAGCAAGTTTTGTTTTGCCAAATTGTTGATAAATAAGACCTAGATAATAAGCAGCATCGTAAAAGTTATTTTGTAAATCAATACACCTTAAAAAGTGCCTTTCAGCATCTCTATAAAGCTTTGAGATATAATATATTCTTCCAATATTGTAATGAGCTATTGGATTTTTATCATCAAGTTGCAAAGCTTTTTTATAATAACTTGCTGCATTTCCAAAGCTTTTTTTTTCAAAAAATATTTCTCCAACTTGGGTTAAAAAATAGGGATCATTTGGAAATTTCTTTGAAAGAAATAGATATTCCCCAAGTGCTTCATCAAACTTTTGTAATTGAAAATAAAGATCAGCAAGTCTTGTATGTATATATAGTTGTTCTGATTCAGAAACAAAGCCAGCGTTTCTTAATGCCATATTGTATTCAGCTATAGCAGCATTTATGTCACCTTTTTTATCAAAAGCAATTCCAAGATAATAGTGGGCTCTCCCATTGTTTTTTTCTTTTGAAAGTATCTTAAGTAGTTTTTCTATTGCTTCATCTAGTCTATTATTGTCTATCATTGTCTTTATAGAGTCCATTACAAGAACTTTTGATTTGAATACAAAAAAATATGCAAATACAGAAAGAAAAATAATAATTATTATAAATGATGCTATAAAACCCATTTCCATAAAAAAAAACTTAAAAAATTTTGATAAACTAAAATAATTACTTAAAAAACTCTTTTTTATTAAAACTTCTTGATAATCTTAAATCATATAAAACTTTTTTATCATCTTCACTTAGTTTATCGGTTAATTTTTTAACAATAAGAATTGAAATTCCAGGTCCAAACATAAACCCCTGTCCACAAAGTCCACCTATTATTATATAGTTTTTCAAAGGTTCATCTATAATTGGTGAACCATCAGGTGAGTTTGGGTAGTAGCCTCTCCATGTTCTTCTAATTCTTAAATTTGAAATTGAAGGTAAAATATTATTAAACCTTTGGGCTGATAGAAGCATAAAAGATTCTGTTGGAAGGTTAGATGTGCAATATATTGGAGGTTCAGGAGTTAAACAGAAAATAATTTGTCCTTCATTATTTTGATAAAAATAAAAATTCTTTGATTCTTTATATGGTCTTATATCAACAATCAGTGGATTAAACCACTTTTTTACAGGTTCAGTAATACCTGCTTCATGGCAATCTGCTAATATTGGTATTGGATCTAATATTTTTTCTTCAATTAAATTTTTATGAGGATCATTTATGTCTATCCCTGAACAATTTATAACTGTGTTACAATGAAAAGTTTCATTACTAATTTTGACTCCAACAATTTCAATATCATTATTTTTATTTTTTTTATAAATGATATTATCAACTTTTTTATTAAACAAAAATTCTACACCATTTTCTTTTGCAAGCTTAAAATAGGCAAAATTAGATTTTAATGGAGAACAGTTTCCATCTTCAGGAGAGTAAATACCACCAAGCAAATTTATTTCATCAATATTAGGTACAAGTTCTTTAACAGAATCTTTTTCTATCCAATTGATATTAAGCCCTGCTTCTTTTTGTTTCATTAATAGTTCTAAAACATTTTTTCTATCATTTTCAGTATAAATAGGATAAAGGTAACCCCCTGAAAACCAATCTATATCTATGCCATATTTTTGGTGAAAATTTGAAAACTCTTCTATTGATTTAAGTCCTATTTTTATCTTTGCAAATTCTGAATGGGTAGCACGAACACCACCTATTGCTGCTCTGTTTTGTCCCCTTCCTGGTGAAACTTCCTTTTCTATTACTAATACTTTAAATTTTTCTTTTGAAAGATAAAAAGAAAGGGGAGTTCCGATTGAACCAGCACCAATAATAATAATATCGTAAATATTTTTCATAAAATTTTACCTGAATTTATTTTATAATATTTTATTTTAATATTTTAATTAAATTTTATTATTTTAATTAAAATTAAAAATATTTTTAAAAATAATTTTTATTTTTTATCAAAAATGTTTTTTTTAACTACTTCCCCTGCAAAATATTTAAGTGGAATTTCTACTGAAAATGGTCTTGGGGTATTATGAATTATATCATTTCGATTTATATTGTATTCTCTAAAAATTGAAAGTATAGTTGTGGAGCAAGATTTACCGCCACATGCACCCATTGAAAGCCTAGTTGCAGCTTTTATAAAATTTATATCAGATATTCCTAACTCAATAAGAGCTCTAACCTCATTTTCTTTTACTCTTTCACAAATACAAATATTCCCTGAATTTTTGTTTTCACTAAATATTTTTGATATAATTTTATCATTATTTTCTATCTCTTTAATTTGAATATCATCTTGTAGTTTGAGCCTAAAAGAGGCAGCTTTATTTGAATTTTCTTCTGATACCCATAAATTAATTATCCATCTCTTATCATTTTTAAAGTATTTCATTGATTCAATTTGACCTTCCTCTAAAATGTTCCCTTCATAATCAGTGATTGGTAATTTTATTTTATTTAATATATCTTGAGATTTAATTTTTATATTATTATTTGCTTCAACTTCATATTCGATAGAATTATCTAAAAATTCTGGAGTGAATTCAAATGGAAAAGAAACAATAACCTTATTACCATTTTTTTTCTTTTTGTTTACAAGAGTTATTGCAAGACCCGGACATATTAAAACACACCTTAAACAACCAGTACAATTTTTTCTATATATAGGAATATCATATATTGGGTCTCCTTGGATTTGTATGGCATTAACAGGGCAAACTGTTGTACATGGGTTACATGGGATCTGTTGAAAGCAGAAAATATTTGGAAATATTAACTCATTTCCTTCATAAAATATTGGACTAAAATTTTTTCCACCTGGTGATTTCAAAATATTTTCTTTTTTATGAAGATTTTCATCAATGGTTATGTTTATTCCATTATCAATTAGAAATTTATAAGCTGCAAGCTTGCCAGAAAACATAGCAGATGAAGCTTCTGCAATTTCATTTGCATCACCAGCTTTATAAACTTTAATTCCAGAATCCTTAAATAAATTTTCATATTCATTGTTTTCCTTTAAACCAACTGCTATTAAAACAGTATCAACATCAAACTTTTTTATATTTCTATAAGTTGGTTTAAAATTATTATCACATTCACTAATAATGATGTTCTCAACTTTTTCTTTTCCTTCTGCTAAAATTGGGACATGTTGTAAAAATACTGGGATCCCATATCTTTTAATTTTATCAAGGTGTACTTTGTATCCTGATACTCTATTTAGCCCATCACATATTCCAGAAACTTTAATTCCTGCTTGTAGGGCATGGTAAGCTGCAATTAATCCAACATTTCCAGTTCCTACTATAAATATGTTTTTTGAGCATTTTACAAGATCTCTATTTAGAAGTGTCTGAAAAGCTCCAGCTCCAAAAATTCCAGGGAGATGGTTTCCCTTAAATGAAAGAAACTTTTCTCTTGCACCAGATGTTAAAAAAACAGATTTAGTTTTTAATAGAAAATAATTTTCTCCATTAAATAATCCAACTGTTTTATCTTCAAAAACAGAAACAAAATAAGTATTTGTCATTATTTTGATATTTTTTGATCCTTCTATCTCTTTTTGTAAAATCTCTGCAATTTCTATTCCTCTTTTACCAGCATAACAATCTTCTTGTGAACCGAAGAATTTATGAGTTTGGAGTAAAAGTTTTCCCCCCAATTTTTCTTTATCATCAACAAGAATGACTTTTATATCTGGGAATTCGGTTAATACTTTTGCAACAGAAAGACCTGCTGGACCCCCCCCTATTATTAAAACATCAGAATCTATTTCATAAATTTGAGGGAAATAAGGATCTTTAGAAAAGTAAAGTTCAGGGATTTCCTCTATAGAATAAATTTTGTCCCCATCTTTAATGGGAGTCATACATCCTTTGACTATTTCTCCATTAACTAAAATCCTGCATTGTGAACACATTCCATTTGCACAAAAAAGTCCTTGTGGGGAGTTATCATGGTGGTTTTTCCCAATATTATAAATCCCATATGATGCTAAAGCTGAAGTTATCATCATTCCTTCAAGAGCAAAAAGCTTATTATTGTTGTAGAAGAATGATATTACCTTTTTATTTTTATATGGTGGTAAAATAGGGTGATTATAAATTATATTATTTAATTTATAATTTGAATTTTGGTTTTCACTATCTTTATTGTTGTTTATATTGAAATATGGAGGGACAGATTCCTTTTGCATAAAGATATCCTTAAAATAATTTATTAGTTTAAATTTATAAGAATTTTATTGATTGTCAATTGACAAAAATTTAATAAATTTTATTTTTTTTTTACTTATTAGATAAAAATAATTTGAGAATTTTCAAACATTTAAGGAGCTTTAATGAGAATTAAAACAAGATTTGCACCATCTCCAACTGGCTATCTTCATATAGGAGGGGCAAGAACTGCTCTATTTTCATATTTATATGCAAAACATTTTGGTGGGGATTTTTTTTTAAGAATAGAAGATACAGATAGAACAAGATATGTTGAAGATGCAGTTGATGATATTATAAGATCATTAAGGTGGCTTGGGTTAGATTTCGATGGGGAAATAGTTTATCAATCTAAAAGGCTTGAATTATACCAAAAAGCGGCTTCTAAATTATTAGAGGAAGGGAAAGCTTATAGATGTTTCTGTTCACAAGCAAGGCTTGAAAGAATTAGAAATGTTAGGATGCAAAATAAACTTCCTTCTGGATACGATAGAAAGTGTAGAGATCTTTCTCAAGATGAAATAAATGAAAATATGAAAAATGGTGTTCCTTATGTAATAAGGTTAAAGGTACCTCTTGAAGGTAAAACAGTATGTAACGATATGATTAGAGGAGAAATTGAATTTGAAAATTCTGTTTTGGAAGATATAGTTCTGCTTAAAAGTGATGGTTTTCCAACTTATCATTTAGCTCATGTTGTAGATGATCATGATATGGAGATAACTCATATAACAAGAGGGGAAGAATGGATTTCTTCTTTCCCTTTGCATGTAATTTTATTTAATTATATGGGTTATGAATTACCCCAATATGCTCATTTACCAGTTATTTTATCAGCAGATGGTGGAAAACTTTCAAAAAGACATGGAGCAACATCAGTAAAAGAGTTTATTGAAGCTGGTTATATTCCTGAAGCTATGATAAATTTTTTAGCTTTACTTGGATGGTCATATGACGACAAACAAGAAGTTTTTTCAAAGGATGAACTTATAAAATATTTTGATCTTTCTAAAGTTTCAAAGTCTTCTGCTGTTTTTTCTTATGAAAAGTTAAATTGGTATAATGGTTACTATTTAAGAAATAAAAGTGATCAAGAATATTTTAAAATTTCTTTGCCTTTCTTTATAAAAGCAGGATATGTTAAAAGTATTGATAGAAATATTAAAATAGATTTATCTGAAAAAAATAATTTTGAAAATATGATAACAAAAGAAGAAAAAGATTATATAATGAAGATAATTCCAAATATAAAAGAAAGAATAGAAATTCTTTCCCAAATAGAATCTTATTGTGACTTTTTTTACAAAGATCCAACTACATATAATATTGAGGATTTTATTGATAAAAAGAGAGATATAAATCAGAATATAATTATTTTGGAACATGTACTTGAGGCTTTAAGCTTTCTTGATGAAAAAAGTTATAATTTAACAGGACTTGAAAATTGTTTAAGAGAATTAGCAGAGAAATATAATATTAGGACAAAAGATCTTTTTATGCCAATAAGGATTGCTTTAACAGGGAGAAAATATTCCCCAGGTCTTTTCGAAACCATTGAAATTTTAGGTAAAGAGACAACATTAAGAAGAATTAATAATTCCATAAATTATTTAAAAAGTAAACTGTAATTTTTATTAAAAAATATTTTGGAGGAAATGATGTTTGAAAATCTTGATTCTAAAGTTAGGTTTCCTGAAATTGAAGAAAAGATAATTAAATTTTGGGATAAAAATAAAATATTTGAAAAATCTCTTGAAATAACTAAAGGTTCTCAAGAATTTGTTTTTTATGATGGACCTCCTTTTGCAACAGGACTCCCTCATTATGGTCATTTTGTTCCAGGGATATTAAAAGATATAGTTCCAAGATTTAAAACAATGCAAGGGTATTATGTAGAAAGAAGATGGGGATGGGACTGTCATGGATTGCCTGTTGAATATGAAATGGAAAAGGAACTTGGACTAAAGACAAAGAAGGATATAATAAATTATGGAATAGATAATTTTAATGAGAAATGTAGATCTATAGTATTAAGATATACTGCTGAATGGGAAAAAATAATTAAAAGAACTGGAAGGTGGGTAGATTTTGAAAATGCTTATAAAACTATGGATCTTTACTATATGGAATCAATATGGGCTGTATTTAAAAGCTTATGGGATAAAGGTTTAATTTATGAAGATCATATGATTCTTCCCTACTGTACAAGATGTGCAACTCCACTTTCTAATTTTGAGGTTAATCAAGGGTATCAGGATGTTAAGGATCCAGCTATTACTATAAAATTTAAATTAAAAGGATATGATAATAGATATATTTTAGCTTGGACGACAACTCCATGGACTTTACCTTCTAATTTAGCTTTAGCAGTTGGAGCAGAGATTGATTATTTATTGATTAAGGATAATAATCAAGAAGAATATATTTTAGCAAAAGAAAGAGTATTTCATTATTATAAAGATAATAATGAATATAAAGTTTTAAAGGAGTTAAAAGGTAAAGAATTAGAAGGTATCTCTTATGAACCTTTATTTCCATATTTTAAGGACCTTGAAGGTAAATATGAAAATATTTTTAAAGTTGCTTTAGCTGATTTTGTTTCTACTGAAGATGGAACAGGTGTAGTTCATATTGCACCTGGTTTTGGAGAAGATGACAATATTTTAGGTAAAAAACTTGGTCTTCCATCAATATGCCCTGTTGATGAAAATGGAGAATTTACGGAAGAAGTATTTGATTATAAAGGAAAGCATGTAAAAGATGCTGATCCTTTTATAATAGATAGACTTAAAAATGAAGGAAAGCTTGTTAGAAGAGAAAAAATAGAACACTCCTATCCACACTGTTGGAGATGTGATTCGCCTCTTATATATAAAGCTGTTTCTACATGGTTTGTAAAGGTTGAAGGATTTAAGGATAAACTTATAAAAGCTAATGATAAAATAAATTGGGTTCCAGATCATATTAAATATGGTAGATTTGGCAAATGGCTTGAAGGAGCTAGAGATTGGGCTATCTCAAGAAATAGGTTCTGGGGAACACCTTTACCAATATGGAGATGTGAATCTTGTAAATATACTGAATGTATAGGGAGTGTCAAAGAGTTAGAAGAAAAATCAAAACAAAAGATTAATGATATTCATAAACATTTTGTTGATAAAATAACTTACAAATGTCCTGTATGTGGCGGAGAAATGGTTAGAATAGAAGAAGTACTTGATTGTTGGTTTGAATCTGGAGCTATGCCATATGCACAACAACATTGGCCTTTTGAAAATGTTGAGTTATTTAAAAATAATTTCCCAGCTGATTTTATTGCAGAAGGGCTTGATCAAACAAGAGGTTGGTTTTATACTTTAACGGTCCTTGCTGCAGCACTATTTGATTCTCCAGCATTTAAAAATTGTATAGTTAATGGACTAGTTCTGGCTGAGGATGGAAAAAAGATGAGTAAGAGATTAAAAAATTATCCTGAACCAACCTATATTATGGATGAGTATGGAGCAGATGCTTTGAGACTTTATCTTGTTGATTCTGCAGTTATAAGAGCTGAAGAACTTAGATTTTCTGAAAATGGTGTTAAAGAAATTGTTAAGAATATTCTTATTCCATTATGGAATGTATATATTTTTTTAGCAACTTATGCTAAAATTGATAATTGGTATCCTGAAGAGAATTTTGAATCTATTGTAAGAACAAGAAAGTTTGAAAATGAACTTGATAGATGGATAATTTCCCTTTTACAAAGTTTAATTAAAGAGGTTACAGAAGCAATTGAAGAATATAAAATATATAAAGCTATTCCACCTATAGAAAAATTTTTAGATTATCTTACAAATTGGTATATAAGAAGGTCAAGAAGAAGATTTTGGAAATCTGAAAATGATATAGATAAAAATGATGCATATTTAACATTGTATTATGTTCTTATAACTTTTTCAAAAATTATTGCACCTATAATTCCTTTTATTTCAGAAGAAATTTATCAGAATCTTAAACTTCCAAATATGATGGAATCGGTACATTTAAATAAATATCCAGTTTATTTTGAAGAACTTATTGATAAAGATCTTGAATATAAAATGGAGCTTGTTAAAAATGTAGTTTACCTTGGAAGAGCATTAAGAACTGCTAATAATATTAAGATAAGACAGCCACTTAGAAAACTTTTTGTAATTAACCCTGTTAAAAAGGAGCTTGAAATAATAAAGAAAATGGATGATTTGATAAAAGAAGAATTAAATATTAAAGAGATTGAATATGATGAAGATGAATCTAATATGGTAAATCTTTTTGCAAAGCCTAATTATAAAAAAGTTGGAAAAATTTTAGGATCACAAATTAAAAGATTTGAAAATGCACTAAAAAATATATCAACAAATGATATTATTAAAATTCAAAAAGGAGAAATTATAGAAGTAAAAGATGGAGATTTTTCATATAAAACATCTCTTGATGACATTACCATTTATAGAGAAGAGAAAAAAGAATTAAAAATAATAAATGAGGGCAATATAACAATTGGACTTGATCTTGAACTTACAGATGATCTTATTAAAGAAGGATTTGCAAGAGAACTTGTAAATAAAATACAAAATATTAGAAAAGATATAAATTATAATGTAACTGATAGGATCGAAACTACAATATATTCAACAGAAGAACTTTTCATGAAAATTAAAGATTATCAAGATTATATTAAAAATGAAACTTTAACAAAAAATCTTTATTTGAAAGATTTAAATGAACTAAAAGATAAACAAAACTATGAGAAATGGGATATCAATGGAATAGATGCTTATATTTTAACTAAGAAAACATAAAAAATAAGAATTTAAGTGAAAAGTATTTTTAAAGATATTGATTATTTATTCCAAAATAAATTTGAACAGATTTTAAAATCTAACTCAGAAACTCTTATAAAAAATTATAAATATATAAGAGAAGAATGGAAAAATCCATTTGGATTGGATTACAATTATTTAAAAGAAGAAGCAAAGTTATTTTATGAAAGACTCAAAAACTGCGATATTTGTCCAAACGAATGCAAAGTTAATAGAATAGAAGGTGAAAAAGGTTTTTGTGGCCAAACAGCTGATTTAAAAATTTCATCATATAATCTTCATTTTGGAGAAGAGCCTTTTATTTCAGGTAAAAATGGCTCAGGAACAATATTTTTTACAGGATGTTCTCTCAAATGCATTTTTTGTCAAAATTATCCAATTTCTCAATTAAATAATGGTGTAAATTATTCTATAGAAAAATTGCAAAATATATTTTTAAAACTTCAAAATGATCATGCACACAATATAAACCTAGTAACTCCAACTCATTTTGCTCCACATATTTACTTGGCTTTTTTGCTTTCAAAACTTGATGGATTTAATCTACCTGTTGCATATAATAATTCAGGTTATGAAAAAATAGAAATAATTGATATTATAAAAAACTTTACCGATATTTTTATATATGATGTTAAATATGGAGATGATGAATTAGCTTATAAGTTTTCAGGGATAAAAAATTATACAAAATATAATTTTGAAGGTTTAAAATATTTAGTTAATATTTATGGTGATCAAAATATATATGGTTTTGATCAATTAGTAAGAAAAGATTGTTCATTGGAATGCAATAATTGTTATAACCCTGTTCATGAAGTTATTGAAGCTACTTTTGAAAATAATGAAATTGAAACAGATAATTTAAATGAGACAATTGAAAAAAGTAGTTTTAAAGAAGGTAAAATGAAGAAAATCAAAGTACTCAAGAGAGGTATAGTATTGAGACACCTTATTATTCCTGCTCATATTGAAAATAGTTTTAAGGTAATCGATTTTATTTCCAATATATCTAAAAATTTAACTATAGGATTAATGAATCAATATTTCCCTGCTTATAAAGCTTCAATTTATAAAAAAGATTTTCTAGATAGAAGGTTAACTGAAAAAGAGTATGATAAAGTCATAAATTATGCTTTAAAAAAAGGATTAAAAAATATATTATTACAGATTTAATTAATTTTTTTGCAAAAAGTATCAGAATTTTATTTTTAAAAAAAATTAAATAATGGAAAAATTAATAAGAAGAAAATATAATTAAGTTAAATTTAATTTTGAAAAATTATATAAAAAATATTGAAAAATTACTTTTTTAAATTATTTTAAATAAAGAATTTATAATATTTTACTATTAAATAAATTAATAATTAATTTTATAAATCAAAATTATTTTTAGTTGGAGAATATATGAATAAGTATAAATATAGTTTTATTTTGATTTTGATATTCTTATCAATTTTTTTGTTTTTAAGTATATATAGTAATCTTATTGCTCAGGAAACAACCCCTTATGAAACTATTGGAACTGTTGCTATTTATATTTTTGACCCTTACAACTCTATTCCATTAACTGCTGAAAGATATGCTATGGGAAATTTTCAGGATTATTTATATTTAAATAAAATAAAATCATACTATTTAGGTAAAATGACACTTGAAGCAGCAATTGTTCTTGCAAAGGATAAAGGAGTTGATTATTTAATCCAAGTAAAAGGGAATCTATCGGAAATTATTAATTCTGTTGAAGGTTATGGAGCAACTTACTATGTCGAACTTGATGTTATTCAAGTAAAAGATAGAAAAGTTGTATTAAGTTCTTCGAATAAAGCATCTGTTGAAAGAACACTTTCAGAATCTATTGCTCAAGCATATTCATTTTCTACTGCTGTAAGAGGTTCTATAGATAAAATATTAAAAGATTTACTCAGTCTTTTTAAGAAACAATAATTAAAAATTATAATTTATTAAATTTATTCAATTAAAAAAATTTAAAAAATAAACTATCAAAATAATTTAAAATACAAGCCCACCAGAAACTTCAATAACTTGTCCTGTAATATAAGAAGCTAAATCAGAAGCAAGAAATAGAAATAGGTTTGCAACATCTTCTGGTGTTCCAAGCCTCTGTAAAGGTATATTTTCTATAATTTTGTTTTTTATATCTTGTGGAAGATTTTCTGTCATATCTGTTGTAATATAGCCAGGAGCCACTGCATTGCATCTGATTCCTCTTTTCCCATACTCTTTTGCAACAGTTTTTGTAAATCCGATAAGGCCAGCTTTAGAAGAAACATAGTTTGCTTGTCCAGCATTTCCATATATCCCAACTACTGAAGTAGTATTTAAAATAACTCCATTCTTTTTTTTCATTAAAGATTGTAAGAAAGCTTGAGTTAATAAAAAGGCACCTTTTAAGTTTGTATCCAATACACTATCCCATTGTTCTTCAGACATTCTTAATAATAAAGTATCTTTTGTAATACCTGCATTATTAATAAGTATGTCAATTTCAGGAAATAGTTTTAAGATTTCATTTGATGTTTTTAAAATATCATCTTTTTTAGAAACATCACATACAAAAGTGAAAAGATTTTGTGAATTTGCCTCTTCTTTAAGTTTGTTTAATTTTTCAATATTTCTTGCTATTGCACAAACTTTTGCTCCTTCTTTCAAAAATAATAATGTAGTAGCCTTTCCTATTCCACTATTTGCTCCACTAATAACTGCAATTTTGTCTTTTAATAACATATTTGCTCCTCCATGTTTTAATATAATTAATAAATTTTATATGATTATTAAAAAAAAATATTTTATTTGGCTGAATATTCAATATAAATAAATGTTAAACAAATTTAAACTAAAAAAATTAATTTGCAAACCTATTTTTTTATTTTTAAATATTAAAGAAAACAAAAATAGAATTTATTAATAAATTAAAATTATTAGATAAATTTTATTAGTTATTAAGATATATTATAATTTAAGCAAGTTCAATCATTCTTTTTATAGGAACAATTGCTTTTTCAATAAGAGATTCATCTATTATAATTTCATAGTTTTCAGTAATAATAGATTGTATAACTTTTTGTATAGTAATTTTTTTCATGTTAGGGCAGATAGCTTTTTTAGATAATGGAATAAATTCTTTCTCAGGATATAAAGCTTTTAATCTATGGATCATATCAATTTCAGTTCCAATAATAAATCTTTTATTTGGCAATTCCCCTGCTAATTTTATCATACCTGAAGTTCCAACAAGGTAGTCAGCAACTTCTTGTATAAAATAGGAACTTTCAGGATGAGCCAATATTGGAGCATCAGGATAAAGGTCTCTTAATCTTTTTACATCTTCTTCAGTAAATTGTTGATGCACAGGACAGAAACCATTATGCAAAACAATATTTTTTCTTTCATCTATTGGAGTATTTTCAATTTCATATTCTTTTTTTAATGAGTTTCTTATAAATTCTCCAAGAAACATATCAGGAAGAAAAAAAATATTTTTATTTTTAACTTTTTTAATTATTTTTAATGCATTTGATGAAGTTACTACTATATCACATAGAGCTTTGATTTCAATATTTGTATTTATATAACAGATGAATGTATAATTTTTGTAATTTTCTTTATATTCTAATAATTTTTGTTTACTTATTGACGAAGCAAGAGGACAACCAGCTTTTGGTTCTGGAAAAATTATTTTTTTTTCAGGGGATATTATTTTGGCTGTTTCAGCCATAAATTTTACGCCACAAAAAATAATTTTATTAGAACTTATTTTATCAATAATTTTTGCAAGTTCAAAAGAATCTCCAACAAAATCAGCTATTTCTTGAATCTCTTTCCTTTGATAATTATGAGAAAGAATTACAATGTCTTTCTCTTTCTTTAATTTAAAAATTTCATTTTTATAATTATCTATTTCATTTTCTGTTAAATCTATGTCATTATCAGAGAATAAAGTATAATTTTGGTTTTTTAAATTGTTCTTTATGGTGTCTTGATTTGTTGAGTTTTTTTCCATTTTTTCCCCTTTTATATTTTAAAATTAACTTCACTAATTTATAAAACAAATTTTTAATCGGATTGAATTTATTTTTTATTTGATTATAATCAAATATATAAAAATTTATCTAATTTAATTAAAATTTAAAGGGTAAATAGAAAAATATGAGTAAGATAAATTTTTTTATATATTTAATTTTTATAATAAGTTTCTTATTAATTATTAATTCATGTCATATTCAATTCAAAATTAATAATAATTTAGATACAATATTTAATGATGTTTCTATAGAAGGAGACTATTCTAGTCCTTTAACAATTTTTTCTATGACTTCTTCTTCTGATGGTATGTTTTTAGCTGGAATTTCTTATTCTGGATATATTTATATATCTAAAGACGGGGGAATAAATTGGAAAGAGATAACTTCTACTGGTACTGGGATTAAGGATTGGACTTCGATATGTTCATCATCAGATGGACAAAAGTTAGCAGCATGTGTTTCAAATGGCTATATATACACATCAACAGATGGAGGAGAAACTTGGACAGAGAGGACATCTGCTGGTAGTAGAAACTGGACATCAATATGTTCATCATTAGACGGACAAAAGTTAGCAGCATGTGTTTCAAATGGCTATATATACGCATCAACAGATGGAGGAATAAATTGGACAGAGAGGATATCTGCTGGTAGTAGAAACTGGGCATCAATATGTTCATCATCAGATGGACAAAAGTTAGCAGCATGTGTTTATGGAGCATATATATACACATCAACAGATGGAGGAGTAACTTGGATAGGGAGGACATCTGCTGGCAGTAGAAACTGGAAGTCAATAAAATGTTCATCTGGATTTGATAAAATATTTGCTTGTGCTTATGGTGATTATATTTTCAGATCATTAGATGGTGGGACAACATGGTCAAGCTTAAATAATGCTGGAATTAAAAATTGGATATGTTTATGCATATCTTATGATGGAATAAAAGTAATATCAAGTTATAATTTTGGATATATAATGATTTCAAATAATACAGGAGATTCTTGGTCTGAATTAACTTCATCAGGAACAAGGGTATGGAAATCTATTTTTTGTTCAATTGATGGAATGAGAGTAGCCGCTATTGTATTTAAAGGGTATATATATACATCAATAGATGGGGGATTTACATGGATAGAGAGAACTTCAGCGGGGAAAAGAGACTGGATTGCAATAACTGGATCTTCAGATGGGTTTAAATTTGCAGCATGTGTTTCAAATGGATATATATACACAACAACAGATGGAGGAGTAACTTGGACCGAGAGGACATCTGCTGGTAGTAGAGACTGGGTATCAATATGTTCATCATCAGATGGACAAAAGTTAGCAGCATGTGTTTCAAATGGATATATATATACATCAACAGAGGGAGGAGGAACTTGGATAGAGAGGACATCTTCTGGTATCAGAAATTGGACTTCAATAACAAGTAGTTCTGATGGCAATAAAATATTTGCTTGTTCTGAAGGTGGATATATTTATAGATCTAGTGATCAGGGGACAAGTTGGACAGAAATAAATTCTGCTGGTAATAGAGACTGGATATCAATATGTTCATCATCAGATGGACAAAAGTTAGCAGCATGTGTTTCAAATGAATATATATATACATCAACAGATGGAGGAGGAACTTGGATAGAGAGGACATCTGCTGGTATCAGAAATTGGACTTCAATAAAATCTTCTATTGATTGTAAAATTATAATTGCAAGTGAATATTTAGGATATATTTATATATCAAAAGATTATGGTTTTACATGGAATCCTTTATTAAAATCAGGTATTAAAAAATGGCTCTCTCTTGCTTGCAATCTGAATGGTTTAAAGATATTTGGAGCTTTAATTGCAAGAAATTTAAATATAATTCATATTATAAAATAATTTTTTAACCAAGAATAAACTTTACAAAAATTAGCTAATTATATTGAAAATTTTTATAAAAAAATTAAATTAAATTAGGAGAATATAAAATAAAATAAGGAGAATATAATGGCTATTTTTAAACCATTTAAAGGAATAAGGCCTGGTGCTAAAATTGTAGATAAACTTGCTTCTCCACCATATGATGTAGTTGATAGAGATGAAGCAAAAAAATTTGCAGAAGGTAATCCATATTGTTTTTTTCATATTACAAGATCTGAAATAGATTTACCAGATTCTATTGATGAGCATGATGATTCTGTATACAAGAAAGCTAAAGAAAATCTTGATGATTTTTTTAGAAAAGGATGGTTATTTCAAGATAAAAAAGATTATTATTATATCTATTCCCAAGAGTGGAGAGGACATATTCAAACAGGTATTGTTGGAGTTGCTTCATGTGAAGAATATGAAAAAGGTATAGTTAGAAAACATGAACTTACAAGAAAAGATAAAGAAGAAGATAGAACAAAACATATTCTTGCTACAAGACTTAATACTGGTCCTGTTTTTTTAACCTATCAAGGTGTTCCTGAGATTTATGAAGAAGCTTCAAAATGGATAAAGACTCATGATTATGAATACAATATTACTGATGAAAATGAGGTAACACATACTATTTGGGTAGTTGATGATGAAAATGTAATTAAAAAATTTAGAAATTATTTTAATAAAGTTGATATACTTTTTATTGCTGATGGGCATCATAGATCTGCATCTGCTTATAATGTTTGGAAAAAACTTAAAAGTGAAGATAAGTCCTTTAATCTAGAAAAAGAATACAATTATTTTCTTGCTGTTTCTTTTCCTTCAGATCAATTAAAGATATTGCCTTATAATAGGGTTGTAAAAGATTTAAATGGACATAACAAGGATAGTTTTTTTAAGGAAATATCTAAATATTTTGATTTACAAAAAACAGGTGAAAAGGAGCCTCAAAAATTGCATGATATTTGCATGTACATTGATAAAGAGTGGTATACTTTAACATTTAAAAGAGAATATATTGAAAATGATCCTATTAAAGAATTGGATGTTTCTATATTACAGGAGAAAGTCCTTGGCCCTACTCTTGGAATTAAAGATCCTAGAACAGATAATAGAATTAAATTTGTAGGTGGAATTAGAGGGGTTGGAGAGCTTGAGAAACTTGTTGATTCTGGCAAATTTGTAGTAGCTTTCTCTATGTATCCAACTTCAATTGATCAATTAATAGCTGTAGCTAAAAATAACCAGATTATGCCACCTAAATCAACATGGTTTGAACCAAAATTAAGAGATGCTCTTGTTATCCACTCGATTGATTAAATTTAGATTTTAATATCTTAAAAAGTTAAATTTGTAAGAATAATAAAATAAAAAAATTAAAATTTAAAAAATAAAAAAATCAAATAAAAATTAAAAATAAAAAAAATAAATCAAGAAATTATATAATATATAGATTACATAATATTATATTTTTATTCAAAAAATTTTTAAATAATATAGAAACATTATTTTTAAGGGGGAGATTTTTCTCCTCCTTTATTTTTTAATATAAATACAAAAAGTTTTAAAAATTATTAGATTTATTTTTATAAAATTAAGGATTAAAATAAAAACAGAAAATTATAATTGGAAAAAAAATAAAAATATAGTAGATTTTTTTAGATTAATTTATAATTATGTTTCAAATCTATTTTATTTAAAGGAAATGTAGTATGAGAAAATTATATTTATCCGATACCGATAAGAAAATTGGTGGAGTTTGTGGTGGTATTGCAGAATTTCTCCAAGTTGATTCAACTATAATAAGACTTATCTTTGCTTTTTCTATATGTTTTGGGGGTATTGGATTACTTGCCTATCTTTTAGCTTGGTTAATAATACCACCAAAACCAAAAAATGATGATAATTAGTAAAATAATAATAAGTTAATCATGTAATAATTTAGTTCAAAATATAATTATATTTTTTATAATTAAATAAATTAATTTTATACAAAAAAAATAAGTAATTTTAATAAATAGATGGAAGTTTTATATAATCTTTCTTCTCTTAGTAATATAAACGAAAAATTTGTTCTTACTATTGGGAACTTTGATGGAATACATAAAGGACATTTTTATATTTTAAAACTTTTAAAAGAAGTTTCATTAAAATTTAATTTGAAATCTGTTGTTTTTACTTTTTTGGCTAAACCTTCACTTATTAAAAGTTCAGGAATAAAAATTAAAAATATATTTCCTTTTGAGGATAAAATAGAGATATTAAAATCATTTGGATTTGATTATATTATTATACAAGAATATGATGAAAAATTTTTTAAGATTGAAAAAGATGAGTTTCTTGATATTATTTTTAGCAATAAAAATTTTTGTGGTTTTATTCTTGGAGAAAATTTTAAATTTGGAAGAGATAGAAAAGGAGATATTGATTTTATTTGTAAATATTTTAAGGATATAAATAAATTTAACAATAAATTTTGTATAATTAAAAAAATTGAAAACATATATTGTTCATTTAATGAAACAATTTTTGATTCAGTTTCTATAATATTACCTAAAAAAAATTATTTGTTCCTTTTAATTGTTCCTTTGTATTTTGAAAATTCAATCTATATCTCTTCTACATATATTAGAGAGAAGATAGAAGAAGGAGATTTTACTATTAATAATTTTTTATATGTTCCCTTTTATATAAAAGGAATTGTTGAAGAGGGGAAGAAAGTTGGAAGGAGTATAGGGTTTCAAACTGCAAATATATATATTTATGATCAGATTTCCCCTAAGCCTGGAGTTTATTTTACAATTACAGAATTAAATAAGAATAGTATTAAAGAATTTTTTTATTCAATGACTTATGTTGGGAAAGACCTGAAAATTGAGACTCATATTTTTAATTTTAATGGAATTATTTATGAGGAATATATAAAGGTTTATTTTATTGAAAGATTAAGAGATAATAAAAAAATAGAATCACTTGAAGAATTAAAGATGTTATTACAAAATGATAAAAAAAATATTTATGAAAATTACCCTATATTAAATATAAAACCTGAAGAATATTTAAATTTTAAAAGTTATAAAAAAATTGAAAATATTTAAATATAATATTAAAGGAAAAAGTTATGGAAAGAGAAAAGATTTATGAAGAAATAACTAAAATAAAGGAATCAATTAAAGAAAGAATAAAAATAAGAGATGAAATATTGAATCTTATTTTGATATGTTTTTTTACAGAATCTTCAGTTCTATTGGATGATGTTCCAGGAGTAGGAAAGACTACCTTTGCTAAAGTATTAGCTGCTTCATGTGACTTTGATGTTTCTTTTAAAAGAATACAATTTACAGCTGATCTTTTACCTTATGATATTTTAGGTATAGAGATTTTTAATAAAGAAACAAATGAATTTGTATTCAAAAAAGGACCAATATTTTCAAATATAGTTCTTGCTGATGAAATCAATAGAGGAAATCCTAAAGTACAATCAGCTCTTCTTGAAGCTATGGGTGAGAAACAAGTAACTATATTCGGTAAAAAATATGAACTTGATTTTCCTTTTTTTGTTATAGGCACACAAAATCCAATTGAAACAGAAGGGACTTTCCCTTTGCCTGAAGCAACTTTGGATAGGTTCACAATTTGTACTTCATTTGGGTATCCTCAAAAAGAAGATGAATTTCAAATTTTAAAAAATAATTTTATTAATTTTAATGAGGGAAGTATTAGAAAAACAATTTCAAAAGAATTTATTAAAATAGTAAAAGGTGAAATTGATAAAGTTTATGTTGATGATAATATTATAAACTTGATTCTTAAAATTGGTGAAATTTCACGAAATAAGAAATACTTTAATTTTGGTTTTTCTCCTAGAGCATTATTGCATTTATTAAATGTTTCTAAAGGCTGGGCTTTTTTTGCCTTAAGGGACTATGTGATTGATGATGATATTAAAAATTGTGCTTATCCTGTATTTAATCATAGAATAAAGGAAGATAAAAAATTAATTTATAAAATTATTGAAGATATTCTATAAAAGTATAGTTTATCGCTTTTATTTTATATTTCAAAAGTAAATTAATTAATTAATTAATTTGAATAAAAATAATATAATAGTTAATAAATGCAAATAAAATTAATATTAAAAAATAGAAGCTTTTAGTTTGTTTATATGTTTTAATATTTTATATTAAAAATAAGGATATAATATAAATGTTTTTAATTTATTTATTTATTTTGATATTATCCTTTATTCTTAAAGAATTAAATGAAATATTTTCATTTATATACTATTTTTTTATTGTTTTTTTTGTTTTTACATTGTTTTATTATTTTTATGCACTTATTTTATTAAAAATTTATAAAAATAAAATTAAAGAAAAGTTAGCATTAAGTGATTGTTATATAAATTCAAATATATGCTTTAGTATAAATCTTAACTTTTTTTTCCTTTCAGATATTAAATTGTTTATAATAACAGATAAAGATGAGATTGTTATTAAATATAAAAATAATAAGTTTCAAACTTCATATTTTAAGTTTGGATTACATAAGGTAAAGAAGATTTATCTATTCATTTCAGATTTCCTTTTTGTTTTTTATATAAAATTGAATTTAAGTAAAAAGAATTTTTATAATTATTTTGTTCCCTCATATTATTCAGAAAAAGAATCAATAGAAATAAAAGACAATGATTTTTATAAAAATATTAAAAAAGATTTTTCGTCAGATGATCTCATTAGGGATTATTTTTTTGGGGATGATCCAAGAAAGATTCTATGGAGATCATATTTTTTAACTGATGAATTAAAATATAGGGATAAATGGATTTCTCAAACTCAGAAAAAAATTTGTGTTGTTGCAATTCCAGAAGTTAATAATGAGCTTAACAAGCAGGATTTAAAAATATTAAATTATGTATATATAAAAATTTTATATTTTATTTACCTTTTACTAAAAAAAAATATTTTTATAAAATTTAATAATAATATATTTGAATTACAAACTTTTACTAATTTTCAAAAAGAATTATTTGATGGTAATTATCGAAATCCTGATTCTGGAGATATATGTTTTATTTTTGCTCAATATTTTAAGAATAGATTTAATAATGAATCTCTTTTAAATTTTTTAGAAAAGTATAACAATTTTGATCATAAGATTTTTATTAAAACTTATGATATATTTGAGGTTTATGAAAGAAGTAAAGAAAATACAATAATTGATATTTTATATAAAAAAAATATTCCTTCTCTATATTATTACTATAATAAGTCAAAGTATAAAGAAATAGAAAAACAGTATGAAAAGAATTTTAAAATTATTTTTTAGAAAAAATGAATTTTTTTATTTTTATTTTTCTTTTTATTCTTTTTTAATAATTTTCTTTTTTTACGAAATACTTATAAATGATACATTAATATATTTTTCTATTCCAATTTTTATTTTTGTTTATTTATTAGAATTAATTATAAAAAGAGAAATATTAAAGTTTAGAAAAAGAAATTTTAAGTATTTTGTATATTTTATATTTTTTTTAATATTTTTTTCAATTTTATATATTTTATCTTTTATATTTTTAATAAATAAAATTAAACTTAATGATTTTAGAAATGTTCTTTTTATAAGAGCTAATTATTTTATATTTTTCTTTTGTACAATAATAATTTTACTTTTCATAATTAGATATTTTCTTTTATTTATTAAAGATTATCAAATATTTTTCTTTATAACTATACTTTTTTTATCTTCTTTAATATTTATTATAAAAGGGGATATTTTTAAAAATATACTTTACTCATCAATTTTATTTTTATTATATTTTCTCTTTTATTTGCTTGACTGGAATTATCCTTTTAATATAGATTTTAAGAAAGAAAAAATTGAAAGCTTAAAAAAAATTTCAAAATTATTTCTTTTATTAATTCTCATTATATTCTCAACATATTTTGCTTATCAAAAAACTTTTTCGATTAGGTTAAATAAAAGTTCATCATTATTGAAAGAGGAAAATTTTAAATTTAATTTTAAAGACAGCTTAGATATATCGACTAATTACTCTTTTCAAAATAAACTGCTTTTTATACTTAAAACTAATAATTTTAGACTTTTAAAAGCTAAAGTTTATTCAAGATATTCTTATGAAAAAGGCTTTTACAATGATAAAAGAGAACTACTTTTCCCTGAAAAATTAAATGAATATTATTGGGAAAATTTAGATTATATTATCGGTAAAGAATTTAGGATTGATGATGAAATTACTGTTTTTAATATTAATCTTATTAAAGATATAGTTTTTGGCAAAAATGAACCATATAAAATAATTCCGGTTATAGCCAAAGACTCTATTTTTACAAATATATTTAAATCTAAATCTTTTATCCTTTCAGATAATCTTAACTTAGAATTTTCTTTTAATAAATTAAATAAACTTGATTATGAAAGATATACTGAAATTGTTATAAATGATAATGAAATCAAAAATTTTATAGAAAATGAAGTTAAAAATAATAATATAACAAGAAAAGAGGACATAATTAAATATTTTTATAATCTTTTTAAAAAAAATTATACATATTCTCTTAGTTCTAAAGGTGAAGGCATTGAAATAATTAAGAATTTTTTACTATATGAAAAAAAAGGTTATTGTTCACATTTTGCTTATGCTTATGCAATGATTTTAAGATATTTTGGAATTCCTTGTAGGGTAGTTGGGGGTTTTAAGTTCAACAAAAAAAATCTCCTATTTGATGATTATTATAAAATATTTGATTTTAATGCTCATGCATGGGTTGAAATATGGACTGATAAATATGGATGGATTGATGTAGATCCAACATCAGATATTTTGTCTCAAGATGAAATTTTACCATTCTCACAAGATTTTAGAGAAAATGAGTATAAGTATCTTGAGAATGTTATTAAAATAATAGGCAATTTAAAGGAGGTAGATAAAAAATATAAGGAAGTTGAAGAAAATAATAAAAAAGAATCAAAAAGATTTGATTTTGAGAAATATCAGAAGGAATTAAAGAAAAAAATACCCTATATATTTTTATCATTAATTTTAATTTTAATCTTTATTTTTTTTACTAAGTATTTCTTTTTATATTTGTTTTTAAATAATAAAAGATATTCAAAAATTTTAGCTAAAATTATTTTTAAGGATTTAAGAAAAATAATTAAAAAATTTATAAGAAAGAAAGTTTGCAACAGTGAAAATTATAATATTATAACTTTTGAAGATATAAAGAATTTTTTGAGTGACAAAAATTTATTAAATATTAAACATGTAGGAAAAAATAAATATTTAATTAAAAGTAAAGAAGAACTAATTAAATTTAATAAAAAATTTAATATTGAAATATTAAAAGAAAATTATTATTGCTTGTTTTATTCCAGAAATAAAATATATAAATTAAAATTTAAATCTTTTTTTATTTTTATTAAGATTTTTTATTACTTTTATTTTCAATATCTTTTATTTTAGATAAAAGAAAATTTGCAAGAAAAACTACATCTTTTTCGTCAGGATATTTTTCTATAACGATATTTAAATACTTTTTTGCTTCTTCATATTTTTTAGTTGCATAATATATAAACCCTATCTCATAATAAGCATAAGCACAATAATATGTCTCTTCAGGATATTTTTCTATAATAGTTAAATAGTATTTTATAGCTATATCATAATAACCATAATCATATGCTTGTTGTCCTTTAAGAAGGAGTTTTTCTGGAGAAAGTAGTTTTCCTTCCTTATCATTTATCTCATACTTTATAAGGGAATAACATGAAAAAATGGTAGAAAGTATAATTATAAAAATGATAAATAAAAATTTTTTTGAATTAATTTTTATTCTATTATTAAGAATTAATGGAAATCTCATGATATTATCTCCTTATAAAAAAGATACCATAATAAATATAAAAATCAAATAATTAAAAGTAAACTTATTAAATAAATTAATTAAGGAAATAAGATATAAATAAAATAAAAAAATTAACTTTTTAATGATTCTAAAAGGTTTATAAGATTTTTAAATTCTCTAAGTTTTTCTTCGTAAATTTTGTCTCTATAATAATGATTTATATTAAAATTTTTTTTCCATATTGGTAAATCATCTATACATTTTTCTATTTCTTTAATTTGATCATCTAAAAACTTATTTTTCTCTTCTTTTGTTAAATTATGTAAAAATAATATTTTAATTTCAAGGCCATATCTTACAATAGTATTTCTTGATAAAGGTTTTTTGAGCCATTCAATTAACTCTTTCTTACCATCATTTGTAATGTAATAAACAACTTTTGGTATTTTACCATCAATAATTTTTTCTTTTGAAAGATAGTTTCTTGAAGCAAGTCTTTCCAAAGCAGGATAAATAGATCCAGGGGAAGCAGAAAATCTTATAATATAAGAATTTTCAAATATCTTCTTTAAATCATATCCTGAAATAGGAAGAATTGATGTAAAACCTAAAATAATAAATTCTAATTCTGTAAGTTTAATAAGTTCCTCCTTAATTATATTTATGATTTAATAAAGAAAATAATTAAAAATTAAATAAAAAATTTATTAACTGAAAATTAACAATTAAATTTAAACAATTCCAAATTTAAATTTATTCTAAAAATTATATTAATATTAAATTTGCTTTTGTCAATAGACAAATTAATTGATTAAACTAAAAATTTGAATATATTAAGAAAAAAAATTATTAATATTTTGTTATTTTAAAATTATATTTTAACAAATTTTTGTTAAAATTTAATTTATAAAAATAAATTTATATAAAAATATTATGAAAATGTGGAAAAATAAAAAAGCCTGCAATTTATTAAAAAACATAAAAATTTTTATATTTGATTTAGATGGCACATTGTATTTTAAGGGGAAAAAGTTTGATAAGGTAGATGAGCTTATTGAATTACTAAGAGCTAAAAATAAAATATTGAGATTTGTTACTAATACTGATTCTAAATCTCCAACTGAACTTTTAAGAAAAATGAAAAATTATGGAATATATTGTGATGAGAGAGAAATAGTGTCACCTATTAATGTTTTTATAAGTTTTATTAAAAGTAACTTAGATAAAAAATTTTATGTTATGGTTAGTAATGATGTGGAAAATTATTTAAAAAATATATTTAGTTATGAGATTAATAACATTTATTTTTATAATGATTTTGAAATTGCAATGAATGAAAAAATAGACTTCGTTGCTATTGGCGATATATCAGATAGGATGAATTATGATTATTTGAATAAAGGATTTTATTTTATTTATAATGGTGCTGAAATGCTAGCTTTTGCAAAGTTTTTTGTTTTTTTTGATAAAAATGGAGTTTGTTTAAATACTGGTGCTTTTGTTAAAATGTTTGAAGAAGTTTGCAAAAAAGAAGCTGTTCTGCTTGGTAAACCATCAAAATTGATCATTGAAGAAGCATGTAAAGGTTTAGAATTAAATAGTAAAGAAATAATTATTATAGGAGATGATCCTAATATTGATATTAAGTTAGCTAAAAATATTAGTGCTTATTCTGTTTTACTTAAACAGGGACATTTTATTGAACATAAGTATAATTTTAAAAAATTATTGAAAATAAAACCTACCTTTATTTTTGATAGTATTAAAGAATTTTATCTTTTTATTAAGGAAAACATTTAATTACAAAAAAATAGTGTAAATAAATAAATATTATTAAGCTATAAAATATTAAAATTAATAATCGATTAAAATGACTAATTTGAAGAGATTTTTTATGGTAAATAAAGATTCTTTAATAAATAATATAAAAAAAGATTTTATTCCAAAGTTTTTTATAATTTTATTTAAAGAAGGTATTACTAAAGAACAACTTATTAAAGATATATTTGCAGGAATAATTACTGGTATAGTTGCTATACCTCTAGCTATTGCATTTGCTATTGCTTCTGGAGTAAGTCCTGAAAAAGGTCTTATTACTGCTTTTATTGCTGGATTTATTATCTCATTTTTAGGTGGAAGTAGAGTTCAGATTGGAGGACCAACTGGTGCATTTGTTGTTATAATATATGATATAATTCTAAAATATGAAATTAATGGTTTGATTTTTGCAACATTTTGTGCAGGAATTTTATTAATAATTTTTGGGTTAATAAAACTTGGGAATTTATTAAGGTATTTTCCTTTTACTATTATAGTTGGGTTTACTACAGGTATAGCTGT
The DNA here is from genome assembly GCA_026415295.1 of Spirochaetota bacterium. Classification (NCBI taxonomy): domain Bacteria; kingdom Pseudomonadati; phylum Spirochaetota; species Spirochaetota bacterium. The sequence continues at coordinate 27,557 of JAOAHJ010000003.1, forward strand.
TATTATTTTTGCATCACAAGTCAAAGATTTTTTAGGATTAAATATAAATGAGATTCCTTCTGATTTTATTGATAAGTGGATTGTTTATTTTAATAACTTAAATACTATAAACTATAGGGCAGTTATAATTGGAACATTATCAATTTTAATTGTTGTTTTAACCCCTAAAATTACAAAAATTATTCCTGGTTCTTTATTAGCAATAATAATTACTACTTTAATTGTTAAGTTTTTTAATCTACCAGTGGAAACTATTGGTACAAGATATGGGGATATAAAAGCTGGTTCATTTAGCTTACAATTTATTAAAATAGATTTTGGCAAAATAAAATATTTAATCAGCCCAATCATTTCAATATCATTACTTGGAGCAATAGAATCTTTGCTTTCTGCAACAGTAGCAGATGGTATGATTGGTGGGAAACATAAACCAAATATTGAACTTGTTGCACAAGGTATAGCAAATTGTTTTTCTGCAATATTTGGAGGTATTCCTGCAACAGGAGCTATTGCAAGAACTTCTACAAATGTAAAAAATGGAGGTAGGACACCTGTTGCTGGTATGACTCATGCAATATTGCTTTTGATTGTTTATTTATTTGCATTTAAGTATGTTAAGCTTATTCCTATGGCAACTCTTGCTGGTATATTGATATTTGTTGCTTATAATATGTCTGAGATTCACCTATTTTTTGATATGATGAAAATTAATAAAGCTGATACGATAGTTTTGTTAATAACTTTTTTCTTGACTGTAATTTTTGATCTTGTTATTGCAATTGAAGTTGGAATGATTTTTGCTTCATTTTTGTTTATTAAAAATGTTATTGATTCATCAAATATTAATATATCAAACATTATTGATATTAATAATGAGGATGAAGAAAAAATAATTGATTTAAGTAATAAATGGGCTTTAAAAAATACTATTATATATGAAATAATAGGTCCTTTTTTCTTTGGCCAAGCACAGGAGTTTGTAGAATACCTTTCAAAAGGTGATAGGAATAAAAAATATTTGATATTAAATATGAAAAGAGTTCCTTTTATAGATGCAACTGGTCTCCATAGATTAAAAGACATGATAAATATAACATATAAAGAGAAAAGAATGATAATTTTGGTAGAAATGAATGACAATGTAAAAAGAGTTGTTTTAGAAAATATTGATAATGAAAAATTTTTATTTTTTGATACTTTGGAAAAAGCCATAGAGTTTGTTAATAAATTTAATATATAATTAAAATATTATATATTTTATATTTGTTTATTTTTTAATAATAAATTTTCTATTTTTACTATTTTAGTGGAAGGTTTTTATGGATGAAAAATTGAAAATTGAAGTTAAAAAACAACTTGAAGTTATTACCAGGAATACTGAAGAAATAGTGCCAGTTGAAGAACTTGAAAAGAAAATATTTAATTCTATTAAAAATAATAAACCATTAAGAGTTAAAATTGGTATTGACCCAACAAGTCCTTATGTTCATATTGGACATATGGTTCCATATAGAAAGTTAAGAGAGTTTCAAGATTTAGGGCATATAGCAGTTTTAATCATTGGAGATTATACAGCAAGAATTGGAGATCCAACAGGTAGAAATTCTGAAAGGCCTCCTTTAACTCCAGAAGAAGTTAGAGAAAATGCTAAAAGCTATACTGAACAAATATTTAAAGTTGTAAGAGAAGATAGAGCAGAGGTTCATTATCAATCTGAATGGTTTAATGATTTTGATCTTTACAAAGTCATTAGAACTGCTTCCTATTTTTCGGTTGCTCAAATGTTGACACACGAAACATTTAAAAAAAGGCTTGAAGAAGGTAATAGACTATCTCTCCATGAAATACTTTATCCTATGCTTCAAGCTTATGATTCTGTTGCAATTAAAGCTGATGTTGAATTAGGTGGTACTGACCAAAAATTTAACATTTTATGTGGAAGAGATTTAATGAGAGATATGAATATGGAACCACAAGTTGCTGTTTTGTTGCCATTACTTATGGGAACAAATGGAATTAAAATGAGTAAATCACTAGGTAATGTGATTCCTATTTTATCATCTCCTAAGGAAAAGTTTGGAAAAGTTATGTCTATTTCTGATGATTTGATTATAAATTATATGAAATATGCTTCAAATATGAGTTATGAAGAAATAGAATATTATGAAAACTTATTAAAAGAAGGGAAAATAAACCCAAGAGATGTTAAAATAAAGATTGCTAAAAGTTTAGTTGAGCTATATCACACAAAAGAAGAAGCCGAAAGAGAAGAAGAAGAGTTTATAAGGGTTTTTTCTAAAAAAGAAGTACCTCAAGATATTAATATATATAAATTAAAAGAAGAGAAAAAATTAATTGAACTTCTAAAAGAATTGGATTTTGTTCCATCTTTAAGTGAAGCTAAAAGATTGATAACTCAAGGTGGTGTTACTATAGACGGAGAGAGAGTAAGTAGTTTTGATTATGTTTTGAAACTAAATAAAGGTGAAGAAAAAGTTATAAAAGCTGGCAAAAAGAATTTCATAAAGATAGTTAAAGATTAGATTTATAATTTAATTTTACAGTTTAATTTAATTAGTATTTTATAAAAATAATTCTTAATATTTTTTAAGTATTATTCCATCCAAAGGAAATAAACTTATATAATCTACTATTGCTCCATCATTGTATCTTAGATCTGATTCAATTAAAAGAGCATCAACTATTATATATGTATTTAGAGAATCATTTTTAGATAACTGTATAATAACATTATCATTTTTATCTAATTTTAGCTTGGTTAGTTTTACCCACTGATCTCCATACTTTGTTTGATCTATTGTCCCACTGACTAATAAATTATTGTTAACTATTATTTGCCATTTGACATTTTTACAATGTGAAAATAACTTATGAGATTTAATTGGCCACCATATATAAATTGTATAATTATCTTTTTCAGGAGCAATAAAAGAAAATTGTGCAGTTGCATTATTTTTTGAAGATATATAACAATTATCAGACCAATCATGAAAAAAAGGTCCAGAGACTTTCCATAAACCAGAATCTATAGTTTTTAAAATCCATGTATTTAAAATTTTTAAGTTTTTATCAATATTATCAATTATTATTTGATATTTAGGAGCTTGATTTCCCATTAATTTTTTGAATTTTTTATTTAATTTAATATTTACTTCATAATTATTTGGATTTAATAAAACAATCCCATTTGAAAAATCTCTAGCCAATATTGAATCAGAAATTTCGAAAAGCTCAATATCATCGAAGTAATAAGTATTTTCTTTTTCCCCTAATAAAAATATAATTCTACAATCATTTATTATTGTTTTATTTTCAGGATTTTTTACTTTAAATTTAAAACTAAAAGATTTAATATTATTATCAAGTTCAAATGATTCATTTAAACCATAGTAGTTCCATGGTTCTTTATCCTGAATTGAAATAACATTAATTGTTGCTTTACTTTTAGAAAAAGCTTTAAATCTTAATTCATATCTTTTACCTGGCATTAATTTTACTCTATGTCTTCCAAAATCAATTCTCCAGGAGTCAGCACCACCTTTTTTTACCTCTATTTTAGCATATGTGTTGTTACCAATTTTTTCATAAGATAACTTGGCTTTATAACCATTTGCTTCATCTACCCAACTTCTAAATAAACCTAAATTATCAGTATTTTCAAAATTTCCTTCTGGAATAATATTATTATATGGAATATCTTTTATAGGAATTTCATAGAATTTATTTTCTGGGAAACCAAGATCTGAATAATATTCATCGTAAAGCCAATTATTACCATGATATGTATCTCCAATCTCATAAGCATAATATCCATTTCCAAGAAGTGTAAAACATAAGCCAAATCTCATAAATTTATAATAGGATTGGGCAAATTTAAGAGTTGCTTCTGGCATATTTTTTTGTGGTTCATATCCGTACCCATATGCAATCTCATCATTTGGAGAACCCTCGAACATAATTATTTGAGGTTCTTTAGCGATTGATTCCCATTTTTGATAATGAGAAATTAATTCTTCAAAATCCATTTGATTTTCGAGGACATTTGCAATGTAAAATCCAAAACTTTTTCCATTAAAAACTTTATAAAATTCTTCAATAGAACCATCAATACTATGACCTGATATAATAGCACCAGGGACTAGTTTCTTAAAATATAATATTTCATTAATTACTCCTTCCTTCCACTTTTTATCAAATTCATCGGGATCATCAGGTTTTCCATCTTCATTTGCATCTATTGAGAAAGAATTGTAATAGATATCTTCGTTTAGCCATGATTGAGTAGTCATTACATTGTCAAAAAATATACCATCATATAAAAGATCTGAGTCTAAGATAAGATTGTATGCTAGTTCTGCTAAATATTTCCAAACTTTTTCTTTTGTTAAATTTAATCTATAGGAACCTGGCCACACCTCTACTCTCTTACCATCTGGTGAATGTAAATAAAAATCTTCAGGTAAATCAGCTTCCTCAATAGCATTTATAGAAGTTAAAATAATAGAGTCAGGAGAAAGTTTTTTTAATTTTAAAAGATCTTCTTTTTCATAATGTAAACCAAGCCATAATTTTATACCAGATTTTGCCATTTCTTCAATTGATTCAAAGTTCCATCCACCCCATAAGTTACCAATTCTAGGGAAAGAGTGATTAAAATTTGTTGTACATCTGTAATTTAAAACTAAAAGTTCATTATTATCTTTTGTTCTTATATATATTTTATTAATATAGGTAGGATCAGGATTTATTCCATTTATAGTAACTGTATGCAAAAAAGATGGTTGTTTTTCATTGAAAGGATTCATTTTTTCAAAAGGCAATAACTCATTCACAGAATATGCACATACTGTTTTAATTTTAGTATTTATAGAAAAATGAAAGTTTTTAGTTTGTGGGGGTAATAGAGTTGAATTAGGAAAAGGTGAAAAAAATATAGATTCACTAGAATTACTTGATAAATTAGGAATTATAATTATTAATATAAAAGAGATAATAAATAATTTATAAGAATTCTTAATTAATTTATAAAAATTTTCCATAATTTTTTCAAAATAATTTATTTTATAAAATATTTAATTTTTTTGCTACTTGTTGTACAATAAAAGTAGCAACATCTTCGGGGAAAGTATGAGCACCAAACCCTGCATCATATCCTAGCTCAATTGCTAATTCATGTGTTATTCTTGGCCCACCAGCTATTAATATAATATCTTTTCTAATATTTTCAGCATTTAATAGTTCTACAAGTCTTGTTAAATTTTTAATATGAATATCTTTTTGTGTAACAATTTGAGAAACTAATATTGCATCAGCTTTTACTTCATGGGCTTTTTTAATAAGATCTTCACATAAAACTTGAGCTCCCATATTGTAAACATCAAACCAATGGTAAGATTCAAGCCCTTTATGACCAGCTATTCCTTTCATATTAAGTATTGCATCGATGCCAACTGTGTGTGCATCAGATTCAATGCAAGCTCCGACGACAACTATTTTTCTTTTGATTTTATTTTCAATAAAGTTAATTATTTTTTCCTTTTCCCATGTCTGGTTTGTAGCTCTTGGAACGGAAATTTTAGTAAAATCAATAGTTTTATCAACTGAAGCATAAGCAACATAAAAACTAAAATTATCACCCATAGCATCTGAATGTGTAATTAAAACATTTGTAAAACCTATAGATTCAAGAAGTTTTTTTGCAGCTTCATTTCCTTCAGGACTCTTAGGTACTGGAAGAGTAAATGAAAGTTGCATTTTGCCATCATCTAATGTATCACCATATGGTTTGATAGCTTTAAGATTTATTTTTTTTACTTTTCCTTCTAAATTATTATTAAATTCCATAATTAAACCCCTTTTATTTTGAATGATGTTTATTGATCAAGGTCTTTATATTTTTCTTTTAATTCTTTTGAAAAAATTTCTTCAAAGGGATTAAAATAATCTTTATCTTTAAGTAATACTCCATCAAAACCTTTGCCACCAGTTTTTGTTCTTTTAATGTCTGCAAACATGCCCTTTTCTATAGCATTCATAAGACCTATATCTGAAACTTCTTTAAGCATTTTATGTGTATTTTCTAATACTTCTTCTGCTCTTTTTTGAATAATTCCATCTTTTTTATATTCTATTTCATCATAAAAGTTTTCCATAATATTGAATACAAGTTTAGCATTTTCTATTGATAAATGTCTATCCATCATAAAAGGAGTATGTATTGCTTCTGTTAGCATCCCTAAAAGATGTATAGTCTGACCACTCATTATAGAAACAGCATTAAAAAGAGCATCTTGAACATGACCTTTAAATATATTTCCTGTCATGTATTTGGTTGGAGGCATATATTTTAAAGGATGATCAGGGAATATTTGTTTAATAAGTTGAGCTTGTGCAAGTTCATATAAAAACTGATTTGGGATGGAAGGATCTATTTCGAAAGCATGTCCAAGACCCATTAACTTTTTAGGCATTAAAGCTTTCATGGCAAATCTTTCATTTATAAACTGGGAAGCAACGACAGTATGGGCCTTTTCAAAAGCATCAGATGTTGTTAAATAATTATCTTCACCAGTGTTTATAACAATGTCAGCATAAGAATTTATCATTCTTGAAAAATATTGATCTATAAAGGTTCTTTGCATGTTAATATCTCTAAAAAGTATACCATACATAGAATCATTTAACATAACATCTAATCTTTCAATAGCTCCTAAAGCAGCAATTTCTGGCATACAAAGCCCAGAACAATAATTTACAAGTCTTATATATTTTTTTATCTCAAATGAAACTTCATCAAGAGCTTTTCTCATAATCTTAAAATTTTCCTGAGTTGCATAAGTACCGCCAAATCCTTCAGTTGTAGCACCATGTGGTACATAATCAAGTAAAGATTGAGCAGTTGATCTAATAACAGCAATAATATCTGCTCCAGCTCTTGCAGCATTTTGGGCTTGAATAACATCTTCAAAAATATTTCCAGTTGCAACAATAAGATATAGATATGGTGGTTTTCCTTCCCCTAATTTCTCAATAAGCTCATTTCTTTTATTTACATTGTTTTTTATTAATTGTGATTTTTCTTTAGCATATTCTATTGCTTTTTTATAAACTATTTCTTTTGGTAATATTTGAAGTTCTTTTAAATTTATTTTTTCTTTTATTATTAGTTCACAAGCTTCTTTTAAATCTATATTTTTAAGAATCATTATATTAAATATAATATAGGTTGCTCCTTTTGAAAGTAAGTTTGAATTTTTAAGTTTTTCTACTATAACATTTACATAAGGCAATTCATTATTTTGATCAAACCACTCTACCCCAAATAGTCTTAAAACTGCTCTTTCAACTGTAACTGTTGTCCTATCTTTTATAAATTCAAAAACTTCATCTACAATTTTTTTTGAAAATTCTCTGCATTCATCAACAAGTTTATAATTTATATCTAATTTTTTAATGAGTTTATTTATTTTCATTTTATTTCCTTGTAAAGTGTATTTATGTAAAATTAATTTAAAAAAATAATTAATCAAGATTATTAAAAAAACAAAAAAATAAAACTATTTGTTTATATTAAATTTTAATGATAAAATTATATTGACAAAAGAAAATTTTAAATGATTATTAAATAAAGAATTTGTTAATTATTCTAATATATTTAGATTAAATAATATTTTAAGTAAAATTTGTAAATATTATTTTTAGATATTATTTAATAAATTATTAATATAATTTATGGAAGAAGAAAAAATTTTATTAAAAATATTATTTCTTTCTTTTGATGAAATTTTTAAAAAATCACCGAAACTCAAACTTACTATAAAATCAGTATTAATTGTTAAAAATGAAATACCAGTTGTTGAAAATATGTTTAAAATAAATATTAAAGGGAGTTTAAATGCTGATCTAATAGTCTTTTTTAATAGTAATTTAAAAAAAGCAATTGCAAATGAAATTTCTTCTCTGCTTCCTTATACTGAAAATATAAATGGTATCCTCGATGATTCTATTATAATTGAACTTTTAAACCTTTTAGGTGCAAATATTATTAATTATTTAGGTAAAAGTAATATAAATCTTGATATATCAACACCAGAAGAAGTTAAAAATGTAAAGTATTTATATTATCAGAAAGTACTATCCATTATTTTTAATACTCATTTTGGGGAAATGGTTGTTCATTTTGGTATAAATAGAATTTATGAATCAGAGGATATAAATTTTTTATTAGTTGGGTTTGATAAAAATTTTACAAATGAATTTATAGTTAATTGGATTAAAAAAGGGATTACAGTTTTGTATAGCCAAAACCTTAAGGATGCTTCAAAAATAATAAGAAGTATTAAAATAAATTTGTGTATAATAGATTATAATTTAATTGAAAACCATATTGTAAAATGTCTTGAGATTCTTTCTGATAAAATTGACTATTTTTTAAATTATATAATAGCTTGCACTAAAAATGATCTTATTAAGATAAAAAATATTAACTATTTTTCTCCTTATTCACAAATCTTAGGTGTTTTTTTAAAAAATCAGGATTTAAATGAAATTAACACTTATATAAACAAATTAATAGAAGATTGTGGAATAAGAATAAATGAAAAAAGAAGATATATAAGGGTTAAAATAAAGGATGATAGAAGATATTTTGTTTCATTTTATAAAGAAAATGTTTTAATAAAGGGTAGGATTCTTGATTTATCACTTGTTGGGGCAAAGATATCTTTTGATAATGAAAAAGATAGCTCTTTATTAAAATCTGGCGATATTATTAATAATGTAGAATTGTTTCTAAATTATAACCATTTGATTTTTGATTGTACAATTATAAATGTTATAGGCAGGGAGTTTTCTATTTTATTTAATAATGTTACTCATAGAGAGGAAGAAGTTATAGCAAAAATAATATTTAATCTTTTACCCCATTGTGAAAAATTTAAAGAAATTTGTGAAGATCAAAATTAAAAAATATAGATATTATTTTCAAAAATATATAATTTATATTTAACAGAGGATATTTATGAAGGAGTTATCTCTTGTATTAATTAAGCCAGATGGGGTAGAATTATCTTTAACAGGAGAAATTTTATCACATCTTGATATGTTGGATATAATTTTAGTGGGTTCAAAGGTTGTTAAACCAAATATTGAGCTTTTAAAAAACCATTATTTTGAGCATAGAAATAAGCCTTTTTTCAATGATATTATTAATTATATGATGGGGAAGTATCATAATTTTAATTTTATTTATGCTTTTTGTTATTATGGTGAAGATGCTTGTACTAAGATAAGAGATCTTGCAGGAAAGACAAATCCAATGGATAAAGATGGAAGGAAAAAAATAACTACGATTAGACAAAAATATGGTAAAAATGTAATCGTTACTGATGATAATGGAAATGAAATAATTATAAAAGGGCACACCCTTGTTAGGTTTGAAAATGTCATTCATGCATCATATTCTGATAAAGCAGAATATGAAGTAAAGTTATGGTTTAATCCCTCTGAAATAGTTGAAGATTATAGATTATATGAATGGAAAAAGGAATCAGGTGAAAATCTAGTTTGGACCAAAGGCTATCTTGCTTTAAGAAAAGAAATTTTTGGTGAATAGTTGTTTATAAATGCTGAAGGTTTCTTTTATATTTTTATATTGAAAAAAAATTATTTATTAATATTTTCAAAAAAAATATATAGGTTTAATAATGATAGGAATACTTGATTTTGGTTCTCAATATACAATGTTAATTTGTAGAAGAATAAGAGAGCTTGGTTTTTATAGTGAAATATATCCTTTTAATAAGTGGGAAGAACTTATTTCTAAAAATCCAGCAGCAATAATTCTTTCTGGTTCACCTTATTCAGTATATAATAAGGATTCCCCGAAGTTAAATAGGGAATTTTTCAAGAAAACTGAAAACATCAATATTTTAGCAATATGTTACGGAATGCAACTTGTTACATATAATTTTGGTGGGGAAGTAACTAAAGCTCAAATTAAAGAGTATGGTAAAGCAAAAATATTTATTTCAAATAAGGAGAAACTATTTAAGGATTTACCATCAAGTTTTAATGTTTGGATGAGTCATGGTGATTCTGTTGTAAAACCACCTGTAAATTCTGAAGTTTTAGCATATACAGATTCAACACCCTATGCTGCATTTAAATATAAAAATATTTATTGTGTGCAGTTTCATCCAGAGGTATACCATACAGAATATGGTCAGCAAATATTGTTGAATTTTTTAAAAGAGATTTCTTCTGTTAAAGTTGATTGGAATGAAGAGTTATTTGTTAAAAGAGAAATTCAAAAAATTAGGGAAGAAGTAGGAAATGAAAAAGTTATTTTAGCCCTTTCAGGAGGAGTTGATTCGACAGTAGTTGCATTTCTATTGAGAGAAGCAATAGGTGAAAAATTGATTCTCGTATATATTGATACTGGTTTGATGAGAAAAAATGAAACAAATGAAATTGTTGAATTCTTTTCCAAAATATTTGGAAATAGTTTTAAGACTATTTATGCTGAAAAATTATTCTTAAAATCTCTGAAAGGAGTTATAGATCCTGAAAAAAAGAGAAAGTTAATTGGAAAACTATTTATTGAGCTTTTTACAAAAGAAGCAAAAAAAATAGGTGGGATAAAGTACTTAGCTCAAGGTACTCTTTACCCAGATGTTATAGAATCTATTTCTTACAAAGGGCCATCTTCTACAATAAAAACACACCACAATGTAGGTGGACTTCCTAAAAATATGAATTTTAAACTTGTAGAGCCTTTAAGAGAGCTATTTAAAGATGAAGTTAGAAAAGTTGGGAAATATTTAGGTATTCCAGATAAATTTTTAACAAGAAAACCTTTTCCTGGTCCTGGACTTGCAATTAGAATAATTGGTGAAGTTACAAAGGAGAGGCTTGAAATACTTAGGGAAGCTGATTTTATATTGAGAGATATAATTTCTAAATATGAAGATATAGATAAAAGTATCTGGCAACTTTTTGCAGTTTTATTGCCTATAAAAAGTGTTGGTGTTATGGGTGATGAAAGAACATATGAATATGTATGTGCTATTAGAGCAGTTTCATCTGTTGATGGAATGACAGCAGATTGGTTTAAAATTCCTCATGATGTTTTAGATAATATTTCTTCTTCAATAGTAAATAAAGTGGCTGGAATAAATAGAGTTGTATATGATATAACCTCAAAACCTCCTGCAACAATAGAATGGGAATAATAAAAATTTTTTATGAAAGAGATTTTTTTTAAATTTAAAAAAAAACATTTTAATTTTTTACCAGGACCAGTTAAAATTTCTAAATTTTCAAAAAAATGTTTTAATTTTCCTATCATATCTCAAAGAAATCCTGATTTTGAATTTATTTATTTCGATTTAATTGAGAATTTAAAACTTATAATAGATAACCCAAATGGAGAAATATTTGTTATTTATGGATCAGGAACTCTTGCAATGGAAGCATCTATAGATAATTTTATAGACTGTAATTCAAATCCACTTGTATTGAGTTGTGGTAAATTTGGGGATAGATTTTCTGAAATATTAGAATTAAAAAATATTAAACATGACAAATTATCTTTCTTTGCTAATAGAAGAGTTGATTACCAATTAGTTAAAGCTAAAATTGAAGAGAATATTAAAAAAGGTAAGCCATATACACATCTTTTATTTCAAGCTACAGAAACATCAACAGGTATAGGAGTTGACCTTTATAAAATAAAGGAACTCAAAGAAATGTATAATCTCTTTTTAATATGTGATGGTATTTCTCATATACTTTCCAATTATTTTTCACAAAATTTTTTTAATATTGATGTTTTATTATTTTCTTCTCAAAAAGGTTTATCTTCTTTACCAGGTATAAGTTTTATTTCTTTATTAAAAGGAGTTTTAGAAAAGATTGTTGAGAATAAAAGTTACTATATAAATCTTAAGAATTATAAAAAAAAACTTATTCCTTTTACTCCTCCTATCATTAATGTCTATAATTTATGGTTGAACTCAATCATTATAAGAAAAAGAGGAGTCCCAGATATTGTTGAAAATAATATATTTTTAAGAAATAAATTTTCAAAATTTATAAAAGAAGAAATAGGATTGGTTGAATATCCATATGAACCATCAAACTCAATTTTAGTTTGTGAAATGAATAATTCAACTAGTTTTGTTGAGAGACTTTATAATAAATACAATATAAGTGTTGCTAATGGTCAGGGTGAATTGAAAAATAAAGTATTTAGGGTTGCATTTATGGGTATTGAAAATAAAGAAAAAGATTTTAATTTTTTAATCAAAGTTATCAGAAAAGAACTGAAAGGCAAACCTATAATTTTATAAAGATAAATTTTTATTGAATTTAAAATTATATAAAATATAATTTTAATAAAATGAAGATATAGAAAAATATTATGATTGATGGTAAAAGTATCAATATTTTAACTTTAGGTGTTTTAGCTACTGTTAAATCATTTTCAAATTTAGATTTAAAAAAAAGTTCAGTTTATTTATTAAAAGAAGAAATTCCTGTCAACTCTTTTGGAATTAGGATTAGTGTTAGTGGTGATTTAAATGGTGATATTATTACATTTTTTGAAGATGGAGTTAAAAATAAACTAGAAGAGGATTTTTCGAAAGGTTTACATAAGGAAAATATAGATAAAAATTCAGATGATCATTTAAAACTTTCAAATTCTATTTTAACAGAACTCAGTAATACAATGGCAGGTAGAATATCTGCATATTTTTCCCAGATGAATATTAATATAAAAATAGGAATACCACAACTAATAGATCCAAAGGATCATAAGGAGCTTAATTATGAAAATATTGCAGTTATAGATTTTAAAAGCAATGAAGGACTATTTAGAATTGCTCTTGGTTTAAAAGAGATTAAATATGAAAGAAATCTTACTTTTGTTCTATATGGTCTTAAAACACAAACAGTAGAGTATATTACAACGAATTTTATTCCAAGAGGTTTCGAAGTTATATCAACAGATGATTTAAAGTTGTTATCATATTATGTAAAGAATAAAAGAATAGACTTTTTTCTTGTGGATTTTTATTCTATAGAAAATAATCCAGTTGCTTTTTTTAATTCTTTAACTTCAGGAATTGATTATAATTTGAAATTTATTCTTGGAGTAACAAAAGTAGATGTTATAAAATTAAAAAACATTAAATTAACAGGGGATAATTATACTGTGATAGGAATTTATCCAAAATCCAAATCAGATGATGATATAATAAAAACTGTTGACCTAATTTTACAAAAAGTTGGATTAAGACCTGATGATAGAAGAAGGTTTATAAGAGTTAATATAAATGAGCAATCAAGGTTTTTTGTTGCTTTTAAAGAAGGTGAAAAACTTATAAAAGCTAAAATAATAGATTTATCTTTAGGTGGTGTTAAATGTATAATAGATGTTGAAGATGATTTAAAATTTATATGGGTAGGAAAAACTTTAAGATCGGTTGATGTATTTTTAAAATATAATAGAGTTATAGTTGATTGTACAGTCGTTAATAAAGAAAATAATAGTTTTTCATTAGCTTTTAACAACCTGAATAATAATGATAAAGAGACAATTTCTTTAGTTATTTTCAAAATTTTGTCATCATCTACATAATAATAAACTATTTTTTATTTAAAAAAATTGTTTTTTTTATTGTATTCTTTTTTTCATTTTTAATAGTTGTTATAGATTTTATAATATAGGATATTAATAATAATAAAACAAATATTAATATTAAATTTATTTTATTAAATTCTTTGTTATTTAAATTAATGTTTTCAAAAATAAATCTAAATCTACTTACTATAAGATGTTGAATATAAAAAAGTGAATTTAATAATGAATTTATTGGGAAAATATAAATATTAAATATAGAAATAATAATTAAAATTGTAGTTAAATAAAAATTTATTGTAAATAATAAAATAATAATTGGATTAATTAACCACGAAAAAACATTCATTCTATTAAAATAATATAGTATCAAAGGACTTTGAAAAAATAATATTGTTATTGAAAGAATAAATGGTTTTAAAAAACTTAAAATCTTATTAATAAAATTTTCAATATAAATATTTAATTTATTTTCTTCATTTTTATTTTTCTGCAATAAAATTAATAAAATATTCTTTGTTTTTATTAAGGAATCTTCGATTAGAGGGTATAAAATAAAAATAGCATAAATAGATGTTATTGATAAGATGAAAGAAAGTGAAAAAGCTTCTTTTTTGATAAATAAAAAACTTAAAAAAAAGAGGAATGGAAGAAATTTTAAAGGATTTAAATTTTTATTTTTTAAGTAGATAAATGAAATTAAAAAAAACATTAAATAGGCTCTAATTAATGAATAATAAATAAAATCAGTTAAAATCAGATAAATAAAGCTTACAATTAAAGAAAAGATAATTATTTTACTTCTAGTTAAATTAAAAATTATACATAATAATATTATAAAACTAATAACAATTCCTAAATGTAGACCTGAAAGTGCTAAAATATGTGATGTTCCAGTTAAAGTATAGTTATTATAAAGATTTTTATTTAAAAATATCTTTGAACCGGTTATAGATGCAAAAAAGAAAGATAGATTTATTTTTTTAAGAATAAATTTAGCTTTTTTTAAAATAAAATTTCTAAACTTTGAGTAAGTTGATTTTGTATTTAAATTATAATAACTAAAAATTTTAAAATTTTCTATTTTATAAATATTAATAATTATAAGATCACTTAAATAAATATATCCAAAATTTGTATTTTGGTTTATTTTAATTATTTTATTTTCTGGAAATTTTATAATTAGATAATAGTTTTTATCGAGTAAATTGGAAGAATTTGCAAATATTTTAATCTGTACTCTATAATTATATTTTTTAAAATTATTTTTAGAACCTTCTCCTATAATGATTCCTTTATATTCTGGTTGGTTAAAAATTCCGGAGGATGGTGTAGTAATTTTAATTAAATAAGTTTTATTTTTTTCAAATAAAAAATGTGTGATCTTAATAAACTTATCTTTAGAAGTATCTAAAAGTAATATTATAAAAGATAAAAATAGAAAAAATATTAAAAAAAGTATGAAATTTAATATATTTTTAGTCTTTTTTTTTAATAATCTTAATTTTAAAAATAAAAATTTTGATTTGTTAAAGATTTTTATATGAAAAGCGGTCAAATAAAATAAACTAGTAAAAATAATAATTACTAATATTGCAATTAAAAGATAGTTTAAACTAATACAATTTAAAATTATTATATAGGATAAAAAGGGAATAAAAATTAGGGATAAGTAAAAGAGCATCTCGATCATAAAAATTTATTAAAATATTTTCTTGGTAAATTTATTTTAATAAATTTTATTAGTTTAATATTAATAAGATCTATTATAATTGGTTCATATAAAGTTTAAATAATTAATTTATTATGAATTAAATTCATCATTTAACCTCTTTATTTCGTTTAATGCTTCTTCTGCAAAATATTCAGGATTTGTCTTTTTTTCTAAATAAGCAAAAATCACTGATCTTGAAACATTAATTATTGCCCCAACATATTTGTCTTTAAAAACCTTTTTAATATCTGAAATTTTTCCGCCTTGTTTTCCTATTCCTGGAATAAGAAAAAAAATATCAGGATATTTTAATCTTAGTTCTTGTAAAACTTCAGGATATGTAGCTCCTACAACAATACCTGCTCTATAAAAGTTGTATTTTGAATTTAATAAATAACTTTTATTAGAAAATATATTTGTTTCAATATTTTCTTTATTTAATTTTTCTATTAGTTCATTTTCAGTTTCTTTTATTATTTTAATTACATGCTTAAATAATTCTTGTCCATCTATTATTTTGTCTTGTATTTGGCTAGATGAAGGATTAGATGTTTTAGCTAGAACAAAAACTCCCTTATTAAATTTATAACAATTTTCTATGAAAGGTAAAAGTCCATCTTTCCCTAGGTAAGGATTAATGGTTATAAAGTTTGAGTCAAAATTTTCAACAATATAATTCTTAATTTTTAAATTATTTGATAAAAAACCATCAGAATATGCTTTGGCAGTAGAATCTATATCATTTCTTTTTATATCAGAAATAACAAATAAATTGTTTTGCTTAGCATAGTCTATAGTTTTTTTAAAAATATATAAACCATAAGGTCCAATTAGTTCATAAAATGCAATTTGTATTTTAACTGCAGGTACATAGTTTTTGATTTTATCAATTAATATTTTGTTGAATTTTAATATGGAATTTCCAATCAAAATATTGTTAAAACCAAAAGTGTTTGAAAGTATATAGTATTCTTGATTCTGTGAAGTTAAAGAGTTTTGTCTTGCTAAAAATAGCTCTGATTTAGTTTCTTCTAATAAAAAATCAGGTATATTATGAGGATTTGTATCGAGTCCTACACAAAAAGGAGATTTTTTTTCAATTATTTTATCTATAAGTAGATCATAAATGTTAGGATCATTTTGGTTTTTTTTTGATATATTTATATTGTCATCATCTTTATTAAACTCTTCCATTATAATTTTTCTCATAAATAATCCTTAAATATATTTAATATTTTAATTTAGAATTATTATTATATATTTTATTTTAATATCAATAAAAAATTTTATTTTTAAAATTATTAATTTTATATAATACTTTTGAAATAAGTTAAAATGATATTTAGTATAATTATAGAAAAGGAGTTTAGATTTAAGGAGTTTTTATGGTTGATTTATTGTATATTAAAAATGTATTAAAAGACATCATAGATGATGAACTGTTAAATGATAAAATATTTGATAATTATATTTGTTATATTGATAAAAAAGTTAAGGAGTTTGGATATCTAAATGTAGATAGTTTTAATTTTAATAAAGATTTTATAGAAAAAATTGTTTACAATGGTAATAAAAAAAGTAAAAATAATAAAAAAATTTTAAAGATATTGTTCAAAATTAATAAATTGTATGAATTTTTATTACTTTATAATGAAATTTCAGAACCTAAAAAAGACTACATTTTAAGTCCTGAAGATTATTTTAATTATATAAAAGGAAAGTTTTCGAGTTATAGAGAAGAAGTTATAATAACTCATTTAAATCAAAAAAATAAAGTAATAAGTAATTCTTTAATTTCTGTAGGAAACGAAAAATTAGCTTATGTATCTATTAAAGAAATAATTTTAGAAAGTGTAAAATATAAAACCCCATCATTAATAGTTTCTCATAATCATCCTTCAGGTGATTTTAATCCTTCAGTAGAGGATATAAATTTTACTAAAAAATTAAAAGAAATTCTTGATTGTATAGGGATAAATTTATTAGATCATATAATTTTAGGTGATAATTTCTTTTCAATGAGAAGAGAAGGATATATTTAAAAAAAGAGTGCCGAAGATCGGACTCGAACCGATACGGTACAGAGTACCGAGGGATTTTAAGTCCCTTGCGTCTACCAATTCCGCCACTTCGGCACAATTAAAAATTAAAATATAAAATTAAAATGTCAAGTGAAAAAGTTAAAACATATTCTAATTATAAAAAGGCGACGATCGGATTCGAACCGATGGATAGCGATTTTGCAGACCGCCCCCTTAACCACTTGGGTACGTCGCCTTTTATTAATTAAAAATAACAAATAAAAGTGTATTGTCAAGTTTGTTTATTATTTAAGTTTGAGTTCAAGTAGTTGTTCATTTGTTTCTCTAAATCTTTCAACAATAACTGGCAATATATCTAAAGCTATTTCAGGATGTTCTTCAAGTAAAGCCTTAAATTCCCAATGTGTCATAGCCAAAGTAGTACAATCTTCTATAGCTATTACAGATGCTGTTCTGGGTTTATCATCTAAGACTGATAATTCACCAAAAAATTCACCTTCTCCATGAACCGCAATATCTAATTCTCTTCCATCAGCAAGTTTTTTAACTATCTTAACTTTACCTGATTTTATAATAAAAAGTCCAATTCCACTATCCCCTTGTTTTACAATAATGTCTCCTTTTTTATAATTTCTTTCTTTTAATAAATTAGATACAATCTTAATATTTTTGTCTTTAAGATGTTTAAAGAGAGGAACATTTGATAATAATTTTATGTTTTCACTCATGACATCTCCTTCATTTAATTAAATTAACTTCATATAAAATATTATAATAAATAGACAAATTGTCAAATACAATGAATAAAAATTTGAAATATTATTTACTTAATAAATAGAGATAAGAAATGAAATTTAATAAAATTATATTATTTAAAATAAAAACACCCCGTTTAGACGGGGTGTTCGAGACAGGATGCTTTATTATTTTTTTAATTATAGACTATCTTCTTGGTCTATCAAAATTTCCGGATCTTCTAAAATTATTTCTTGATCTTCTTGGGCCTCTTTCTTCTTTTGGTTTTGCAACATTAACTTTAATGTTTCTTCCATCAACTTCAATGTTGTTCAAAGCTTGAGCAGCATTGTTAGCTTCTTCGCTACTTTCAAATTCAACAAAACCAAAACCTTTTGATTTTCCGGAAACTCTGTCTCTTACAATTCTTGAACTTGTAACCTTTCCATATGAACTAAATAATGAGGTTAACTTTTCTTCATCATAAGTATATGGAAGGTTCCCTACATACAATGTGTTATTCATACTTAATACTCCTAAAAAAATATACCTAAAAAATATAATTTTATAAAAATTAATGTCAAGTAAAATAAATAAAAAAAATAAATATTTATTAAAAACTACCTGAAATTTAAATTAGTTTTAATAATTTAAAAATACTAAGAAATAAAAGTAAATAAATCATAATAACTAAAAAATAGTAATTGCAAATAAAATATTTTAATTTATATTTTTATGTTAAAAATTAATATTAAATAAAATATCTATTTTCTATAAAAAATAATGGATTAAATTAAATTATAATTTTTTAATTTATTTAATAAATTTTCAAATTCTAAAAAATCTAATTGTTGTTTTCTATCAGAAAGGGCATTCTTTGGATATGGGTGTATTTCGACTATAAAACCATTAAATCCAGCAAATAAGGATGCTATAATAATTTTATCGATGCCTTTTCTTTTACCTAATATATGAGATGGGTCAACTATAACAGGAATATTTGAAAATTCTCTTATTGCAATTATTGAAGTTATATCAAAACTATTTCTTACAGAATTCTCAAAAGTTCTAATTCCTCTTTCACATAAAATAATCTTGTCACCTCCTTCTTTTAAATAAAATTCTGCAGAAAGAAGCCATTCTTTAATCGTTGAGGCAAAACCTCTTTTAAGAATTAGTGGTTTATTATGTTTCCCAAGCATTGCTATTAGTTCTCTATGGTACATAAACCTAGTTCCTATTTGGAATACATCAGTTAAGTTAGTTAATTTTTCGACTTGTATCTCTGAATATACTTCGGATACAATTTTTATTTGAGGAAAATTTAATTTTATATCTTTTATTATTTCTATTCCACTATCTTTTAAACCATCAAAGTCGTAAGGCGAAGTTCTAACTTTGTAAGGAAAAACTCTTATAAAATGTATTCCATTCTTTAATAAAAAATCTATAGTTTTAAATATTTGCTCTCTATTTTCTAAAGAGCATGGTCCAGCTATGATTATATTTTTTTTATTGTTTAAAAAATATTTATATGTATCTATAAAATTAAGTTTTCTTATAAGATATTTTTTCCCAATTACTTCTTCTTTCATATTAATAAAATTAAATTTATTTTCTAAAAAATAAAGAAAATTATTTAAAAAATGAGAATTAAAAATTAAATGGCATTAAAATATATTTGAAAAAAATTATATTTAATTTAATTTGTAATAGATTAAGAAAACTTAATTAAGAGATGTTTATGATTAAAAAAATTAAATTTATTTATGATAAGGATTTATTTAATAAAATAGTTAAGTTATCTTTACCAATAATGGTAACTAATTTTATACAAACATTATATAATTTGACTGATACATACTTTTTAGGGAAAGTTGGTGTTAATGAATTAACAGCACCTGCTATTTCTATGAATATTTTATTTTTTTTTATAGTTTTTGGTAATAGTTTTTCCTTATCCGCAGTTACATTGATATCTCAAGCTAAAGGACAAAAAGATTATAATAAGGTAAACTTTTATTTAGGACAATCAATTATAATAATTATGAGTTTATCGTTTATTATTATGTTAATTGGAATCATATCGTTGGAAGGCATTTTAAAACTTTTATATGTTCCAAAAGAATCTTTCCAATTTACTTATATTTATATGTTTATTATGTTGCTAAGCTTTCCATTTATGTTTTTTGTATTTATTTATAATGCTGCTGTTAATGCTGTTGGTGATACAGTTGCCTCATTATGGATTCAGATAATAACTGTAATTATAAATGTGATTTTGGACCCGATATTAATATTTGGAATGTTTGGACTTAAAAAAATGGGAGTTATGGGAGCCGCAATCGCAACTCTTTTTGCAAGAGCAATTGCAGCCTTTTATTGTTTATTTATTTTACTAAAAGGGAAATATGAGTTAAAGATAAATAAAAAATACATTTATTATGATATTAATTGTATAAAAACTTTTTTTGAAATTGGAATGCCTTCTGCTATCGGCCAAGGTTTATCTTCTCTTGGTTTTAATGTATTACAGGGTGTTGTAAATTATTTTGGGACACCAACAATTGCAGCATTTGGAATAGGAAACAGGATAATATCTATATTTAATATGCCTGCTCAAGGTATATCAAGGGCTTTAACAACTTTAGTAGGACAATCTATTGGGGAAAATAATTTAAACAAAGCTAAGAAATCTATAAAATACTCAATTATATTCTCTTTATTATTTTTGGTTCCTACAATGACTCTAACATTTTTTTTTGGAGAATATTTTATTAAGTTTTTTGTTAATAACAAAGAAACTATGGAGCTAGGGCATATTATGTTTAAGATAATATCTCCTTCAGTTGTCTTTTTTGGTCTTTTTACAACGATTAATGGGGCTTTCCATGGAACTGGTAAAACTAGACCTGTAATGTTTCTTAATATTTTAAGATTATGGGGTTTAAGAGTTCCCTTAGCTTATATTTTAGCATTAAATTTTAAGATGGGGCCATTAGGCATATGGATATCTATGTTTATTTCGAATATGGTAACTTCTTTAATAGGTTTTTATTTGCTTAAAATTAAAGATTGGAAAAAAGTGATTAAAGCTTAATTTTTTATTTCAATTATATTTTTAAAACTTAAATTTATTTAACTAAAATAGAATTTAAAGTAAAAATTAAGATAAAAATTAAAATATTGAAATCAAGATCCTTAAATTTAATAAATAGAGATTAATATTTAATTTATAAATACTCATAAAGTTAACTCAATTTAACAAAAAATTATAAATTTCTAACCAAATTTAGAAACTAATTTAATTAAGTTTACAAATAAAATATTTATATATATTGTTGAGACAACCAAATATTGTTAATTAATAAACAATATTTAGATAATATTATTATATCTTTTGTTTTTATTAGCAAATGTTATAAAATTTTTATGTTGACATTTAAAATAATAAATTTATATTTCTTAATAAGAAAAGATATTTAATAATATCTTTTCACTTTAATATTATTTTAAGGAGTTTTTATGAAGAAGCTCATTTTTGTTGTATTTGTTTTTATATCATTTTTATTTATTTTCTCATGTCAATCTCCTATTGAGAAGATTAGAGAAAAAGAAGAAATTTTTGTTCCTTACAAAAATTTTGTTCCTGAAGTATCAAGAGCAGCTGCAAAGGACTTATATGAAGAAGATGATACTCAAACTACAGCAAAAACTATTTCAGATAATCAAGAACAATCTCATAATTTTTATGATGATGCTACTGATTGGATAAAATTTAATGCAACTGCAGGTAAAGTGTATTCTATAGAAACATTTGTATATGGATATGCAGATACAGTTGTATATCTATATGATGGTTCTACTTTGTTAAAATCAAATGATGATAAATCATCTTCTGATAGGGGATCATTAATTTCAAGCTGGACTGCTCCATCTACAAAAACATATTATATTAAAGTATACTCTTATAATGGTAAGACTGGTGATAATAGAGACTATGTTATAAAATTAACAGTTGCTGGTGGTTCAACTGGTGGTGATCAATATGAAGAAGATGATTCTTCTTCAACTGCAAAACTTTTGCCTTATAATACAGAACAGACTCATAATTTTGTTGATGATGCTAATGACTGGATGTATATAAATGCTAAAAAAGATTATATATATTCTGTTGAAACTTTCAAAGTTGGCACAAATTGTGATACAATTTTATATATTTACAATTCATCTTTACAACAGGTAGCTTATAATGATGATAAATCTTCATCTGATTACTCTTCTTATGTAAATTTTACAGCTACTTATGATGGTATTTACTATATCAAAGTTTATAATTATAATGGGAGAACAGGAACAGGTTATGACTATAAAATAAAAGCAACAGAAACTGCTCCATCTAATCCAACAACTTCAAAATGGACTATTCTTGTATATCTTGATGCTGATAACAATCTTTCAAGTTTTGGAACTAAAGATATGGATGAAATGAAAGCTGTAAATCCTTTAACTGATGTTAATATTATAGTTTTATGGGATAACTCATCTTCAATTCATGGATATTATAAAGTTGCAAATGGTTCTTATACTTTATTAAAAGATGTTGGTGAAGTTAATATGGGTGATCCTCAAACTGCTAAATCATTTATAGATTATGCTGTAGCAAATTATCCTGCTGAAAAATATTTTTGGATTTATTGGAACCATGGGGGTGCTGTAGATAGAAAACCAACAAAAGGTGTTTGTTGGGATGATACAAATAATGGGGATCATTTAACAGAAGTAGAACAAAAAGATATAATGCAATATTTGTATAATAAGATTGGCAAAAAAATTGATATAGTAGGATTTGATGCATGTTTAATGGCTACAGCTGAAATAGTTTATCAATATAGAAATTTTACAAATTATATGGTTTTTTCTGAACAAACAGAACCTGGAGATGGTTGGGATTACTCCTGGTTAAATCAATTAAAAACTAATCCAAATTCAACTCCTTTAGAAGTGGCAGCAGCTGTATTTAATAAATATAAAGCTTGGTATAGTAGTCAATCAGATGTAACTTTTTCTGTTGTTGATATGAGTTATGCAACTGAACTTGGAAACAAAATTCATGATTTCGCAAATGCAGCAAGAAATTCTGGTTCTACATACTCGACATATTTTAACAATGCTGCTAATTTTAATAATTTTACAGGTTATACTAAAGATTTATACAAATATTTATCAAATGTTTATAATAATACATCTATACCACAAACAATTAGAGATAAAGCTTATTCTGTTATGCAAGTTATAACAACTATGGTTAAATATGAATGGCATGGATCTACATGGAATAATATTGCATATGGCCTTTCTATTACATTAAAATCTCCAACTTCTATATATAACCAGTTAGATTTGTGTGTAAATACAGATTGGGATGAATTTTGTTCTTATGCAGGTTTTCCAAACAGTTATTAAGATTTTATTTATTAGTAAATTTTATTAATAGTTTAAATTTTAATAAAGAAGATTTATAAGTTGAAACTAATATTTTATTGGTAGAATTTAGAATAGGGAACTATTTTTATTAATAAATAGTTCCCTATTTTTATTCTCTTTTCTATTGAAAATTGGAAAAAATAGATTATTCTAAATAAAAGTTTTAAAATATTTTTAATTAATTGTTAAATTATAATTTGTGATAATTGAATTAATTTAATTAAATAAAAAAATTTATATTTTTTTAATGATTTTTTTGATGTATTTATTAGTAAAGGAGAGTTATATTTATGGAAAAATTAATTATTACTGCAGCAATTTGTGGAGCAGAGGTTACGAGAGAGCAATCACCATATATTCCTATTACTGCAGAAGAGCTTGCTAATGAAGCTAAAAGATGTGTTGATGCAGGAGCATCAATTATTCATTTACATGTAAGGAAAGATGATGGAACTCCAACTCAAGATATAGAGGTTTTTAGAAAGGCTATTAATGCTATTAAAGAAAAATGCAAAGGCAATTTGCCTATAATTCAACCTTCAACAGGTGGTGCAGTAGGTATGACATGGGAAGAAAGAATTCAACCTGTGAACCTTAATCCTGAAATGGCTACGTTAGATTGTGGAACTACAAATTTTGGTAATGATATTTTTGTAAATGATCTTCCTTTAATGAGGAAGTTTGCATCATTTATGAAAGAGAAAAATGTTATGCCTGAACTTGAATGTTTTGAGATAGGTCATATATATAATGCTTTAATTTTAAATAAAGAGGGTTTATTGCCAGAGCATTTACATTTTGATTTTGTTCTAGGTGTGCCAGGTGCTTCTCCAGCTTCAATTGATGTTTTACTAACAATGATAAATCAAATTCCTAAAGATGCTACATGGACAGTTGCTGCTGTTGGTAGATATCAACTTCCATTTTCTATATATGCCATTTTATTGGGGGGAAATGTGAGAGTTGGTATGGAGGATAATATTTACTATTCGAAAGGAATTCTTGCAAAAAGTAATGCTGAATTTGTAGAAAGAGTTATTAGATTAGCTAAAGAAATTGGTAGAGAAATAGCTACTCCTGAAGAAGCAAGAAGGATTTTAAAAATAAAAAATTAATTTGAAATATTATTTTTTAATAATTTTAATAAATTGATTTAAAGTTTATTAATTAATACTAAATTCAAAAGGGGTTATTATGATACATAGAATTAATCCAACTATTTTTAGTTTTTATTTGTTTAATAGAACGTTTGAAATAAGATGGTATGGACTTATGTATGTAATAGGTTTTATATTAGCTTTTTTATGGTTAAACTACTGGTTTAAGAAAGATTATTTTAAGAATAAACTTAATATTCCTGCTGATTTCCATTATGATTTGATTTTAATATCTGCTCTTGGAGTTATAATTGGAGGAAGACTTGGATATGTTTTTATTTATAATTTTTCTTATTACATAAAAGAACCAGTTAATATATTTAAAATTTGGGAAGGAGGAATGTCATTTCATGGAGCTTTAATTGTTACTGTAATTTTTTTATATCTTTATTTAAAATTAAATAAATATGATGTTTTTAGAATAGCTGATAAAAGCATAGTTATTGTTCCTATAGGTTTATTTTTTGGAAGAATTGGTAATTTTATAAATGGTGAACTTTATGGAAGACCATCGCTTGTTCCCTGGGCTATAATCTTTCCAGCAGGTGGTAATATTTTAAGACATCCATCTCAGATATATGAAGCAATATGTGAGGGTTTAATTTTATTTTTGATTTTATTTTTTCTTGAAAAACGACAAAACAAGTATTATATTTTAGAATATAAACAAGAAAAAGCTGGAAAACTTGAAGAGAAAGAAAAAGAAGAACTAAATAAGTTAAAAAATGGCTTTTTACCAAAAAAAGGATTTATTTTCTGGGCTTTTATAACTTTATATGGTTTATTTAGAATTTTTCTTGAATTTTTTAGACAACCAGATAGTAACATTGGTAAGAATGGTTTTATATTGGGTGATTTTACAATGGGGCAACTTCTTTCTTTACCAATGTTTTTAATTGGATTAGTTATGCTTTATTTAATTCAGAAAGATAAAATTATTTATAAAGATGTTTATCATGAAATAAAAAAGTAGTAATTTAGTGATAACTAAAATTGAGGTATTTATGAGAAAAAAAAGTGTAAGATTTTCAAAATATATTTTAATATTTTTTGTTATAAATTTTGTACTTTTTAGCTTAATTTTTACAGAAAATCTATATTGTGAAGAGCATTTTGGCTTTACTATTTTTTCTGCTTTTATGAAAATAGGAAGAGTTGATTCTGCACTTGTAGGTATTGAAAGTTCACCATTCCTTTTTAACTCAATTTTAATAAGAGCATCTTTTTATTTAAATATTTTTAGTTTTTATGTTTATAAAACACCTTATAGTAGTCCACCTTATATTACATTTGATACAACAAATAGTTATTATAAATTTATGAATTTTCTTAGTTATTCTTTTGATATAGTTTATAAAAAAAAGATTCATGATTTGATTAATATTTATATCACAACTGGAGTTATTTTTGCATCATTATCACTAGACAAGTATTATGATAAAGCTATTAATTATCAAGTTTTTGATTATGGACCTCTCTTTTCTATTGGGCAAGAGCTTTTTTTTAGTCCTGTTTCTGGTTTATGCGTTTTTTTTGAGTCTGGTTTTTTTATATTGAAAAATATAAAATTTTATTTAGCAAATTTTTTTAACTATCCAACTGACTTAGGTTGGTCTGTATTAAATAATGAGTATAGTTTTTATAATGGGATATTCTTAAAAGCTGGAATAAAATATGTATTTTAACTTTTTTTAAAATTTATTAATTTTATTGATACTTTTTATTAAAATAATAAAAAAATTGTTTAAAAAACTTAATTGAAAAATAGAGTAAAGATAAATAAAAAAAATAGGTATTTTAATGAGATATATTGGAGCTCATGTTAGGACTGATGGTGGAGTTTTTAATGCACCATTGAATGCAAAAAGAATTGGTGCAAATGCTTTTTCATTTTTTACTAAAAATCAAAGAAGATGGTTTTCAAATCAATATAGTGAGCATGAAATCTTAAAATTCAAAGAAAATTTGTCTTCAGTTAATATTAATATAGAACATGTTGTTGCTCATGATAGTTACCTTATAAATATTGGAAGTCCTTCTGTTGAAATTAGAGAAAAATCTATTAAATCTTTATTAGATGAATCAAAGAGAGTTGAATTGCTTGGCTTAAAGTATTTAAACTTTCATCCTGGGAGCCATCTTAATCAAATATCTGAAAAAGATTGCATTAAACTTATAGCAGAAGGTATAAATTTCATTCTTGATGAGACAGAATTAGTAATTCTATTATTAGAAACTACCGCTGGTCAGGGTTCTAATATAGGTTATAAATTTGAACATTTAAGAGATATAATCGATCTTGTAAAATATAAAGATCGTGTTGGTGTATGTATTGATACTTGTCATATATTTTGTGCTGGTTATGAAATTAGAGATAAAGACTCTTATAAAAAAACTTTTGAAGAATTTAATAAAATTATTGGTTTGTCTAAGTTAAAGTGTATTCATATTAATGATTCAAAAAATGATTTAGGTAGTAGAAAGGACAGGCATGATAATCTTGGTAAAGGCTACTTGGGATGGGATACATTTAGATTTTTTATTTTAGATAGTAAACTTTCATATGTTCCTTTTATTCTTGAAACTATTGAAGAAAGTTTATGGGAAGAGGAAATAAAAGTTTTAAGAAGCTTTGAAAAAGATTAAAAATGGTTCATATCTTTAAAGAAAATATAACTTGCTATTTTAATTGACAAAATTGGTTAATTAATTAATATTTAGCAAAAATTAGGAGTTTTTATGAAAATTCTGGTATTAAATTGTGGTTCTTCTTCTGTAAAATATCAATTAATTAATATGGTAAATGAAGAAGTTATCGCATCAGGACTTGTTGAGAGAATTGGTGGTGAAGAATCGATATTTTCTTATAAACCTGGTAACAAAGATAAAATAAAGTATGTAAAAGAAGGTATGGATCATGCTAAAGCTATGAATGAAATAATATCTATGCTGACTTCTAAAGAAAATGGAGTAATTAGTTCAATCAAAGAGATTGATGCAGTTGGACATAGAGTTGTTCATGGAGGTGAATATTTTATAAAATCTGTGATAATTAATGATGAGGTTATAAAAAAAATTGAAGAATGTATAGAACTTGCACCTCTTCATAATCCTGCTAACTTAAAAGGAATAAAAATAATGATGGATCTTTTACCAGGTGTTAAAAATGTTGCGGTTTTTGATACTGCTTTTCATCAAACTATGCCAGATTATGCTTATATTTATCCTTTACCTTATAGGTTTTATAAAGATTTTAAAATTAGAAGATATGGTTTTCATGGAACTTCTCATAGATATGTATCAATAAAAGCAGCAGAATATTTAAATAAAAAAATAGATAAATGTAATTTAATAACATGTCATTTGGGTAACGGTGCTTCAATCACTGCAATTAAAAATGGAGTATCAGTGGATACATCAATGGGCTTTACTCCTCTTGAAGGTTTAATGATGGGAACAAGAACAGGAGATATTGATCCTGCTATAGTATTGTTTTTAATTGATAAATTTGGGATGACGACAACTCAGGTAAATAATATTTTGAATAAAGAATCAGGTTTACTTGGAATATCCGGAATTTCAAATGATATGAGACTAATAATAGAAGAAAGAGATAAAAATAAAAATAAATTAGCAGCACTTTCACTTGATATATATGTTTATAAAGTTAAAAAATATATTGGTGCATATATTGCAGCTTTAGGAGAAGTCGATGCTTTAATATTTACTGCTGGTGTTGGAGAAAATGATTCAGAAATTAGAGAAAGAGTATGTGAAAATATGGAAAATTTTGGAATAAAGCTAGATTTAAAGAAAAATGTTGAGCTGAATAGAAAAGAAGGAATTATCTCAACTTCAGATTCTAAAGTTAAGGTTATTATAATCCCAACTAATGAAGAATTGATGATTGCCAAAGATACATATGAACTTATCAAAGAAAAAGGTAAATAAAAAAAGGGGGGAACATTATATCCCCCTTTATTATTATTTCATTATTATTAATAATAATTGATTAATAAAATCGGAGAGAGAGGGATTCGAACCCTCGGTAGAGCTTTATCAGCCCTACAACTCCTTAGCAGGGAGCCCGATTCGACCACTCTCGCATCTCTCCATTTCCTTTAATATAAATTATATATTTAAAAAATCAATACAAATATATTGAAAAACTATATTTAAATATTTTAAAAATCAAATAATTAAATTTTAATTATTTTTAATTATGGAGTTAAAAAAAAACAATATATTGTGTTTTAATTATGCCATTTTTGGTTATCCTGTTTCCCATAGTTTAAGTCCTGTTTTAATGAAATATTTTTGTGATTTATTTAATAAAAACAGAAAAAAATTTAATTTTAACTGGAATATATTATTTAATTGTTTCAGAATTAATGATATTAATCTATTTAATAGTAGCTTTATAAATGATATTAGTCTTGATTTTTGTAATTTTACAACACCTTATAAATTAAAGGATAACTATTATGAAGTAGGTTTTGAAAATAATTTAGAAACAAATGATAAAATATTGATGACATGTTTTGATAATTATAATACTTTTTCAAATTTAATTAATAAGAAAATAAATACTGACTATTTAGGAATATATTATTCTATAAAAGAAATATTAGAAACTGAAAAGAGAGTTAATAATAAAACAAAGGGTATTTTTGATTATATAATTATCATAGGAAAAGGACATACTGCTTTTTCAGCAATTAAAGCTTTAAATATTGTCGGAGTTAAAGAAATTAATATTTTTTATAAAAACAAAGATGATAATAGATTAAATTTAATAAAAAATTCTTTTCACAAATTAAAATTAAATTTTTTATCTATAAATGAAATTTCAAACTATATTAATTCTGAGATATCAATTAATGAATGTAATATTTTGTTTATTAATACTTCAGATCAAGATATTATTGATTTATATCACTTAGAATTAGTAATTTATAATTTACTTGATAAAAATAAAAAAATTAATTTATATATAGTTGATCTAAGTTATAGTAAAACCCCTCTTTATAAATGGGTTAATTATTTCAAGAAATCTAATATTAAATATATTTCTCCAATTTCCATTTTTTTCTATCAAGGTTTTTTTTCATATCTTTTTTTTATTAATTCTTTTTTTATCTCTGAACATGGTTTGGAAATTGGAAAAAAATTTATTAAAAACTTTAATATATTTTTTCTTCTTAATAGGGAAGAAATAAAAAATAAATTTTTAATAAACTTAAAGAGGTTTATTAGAAAAGAATATAAAAGAAATATTTCTTTTATTGGATTTTCTTATTCTGGTAAAAGTGAAATTTTAAAAAAATTTAAGGATTTAAAAAATAAAAATGAAAAAGATTTAATTTTTATTAATTCTTTATATGATCTAGATAAATTTATTGAAGATAATTTAAATATAACAGTTTATAAGTTATTTGAAAAAGGAGGAGAAAAAAATTTTAGAAATTTAGAATATCAGTTTTTAAAAAGACTTTTAAAAATAATTAGTACAAAACATAAAAATAAAATGTTAAATTTAATTAGTATGGGAGGGGGAGTTTTAGAGAATGAAAAAACATCGAAAATTCTAAAGTATAGATTTTATAATATGTATATATATATTAAGGATTTTGATACTATTTATAAAAGGTTTTTATTTGATAAATACAAAGAAAGACCACTATTTAAGCAAAATTATAATAAGATAAAGGAATTATTTTATAAAAGAAAAAAAATTTATCTAGAATTTGCTAATTTATTAATTAATGGAAATGATTTAGAGTTTAATAATGAATTATTGCATGTAGGTGAAAATGAGATTGAAAAGAGGATATCTAATCTTTACGAAATGGTAAAAAGTGAAGCTATAAATTTATATAATTTTTTAATTAATTTTAATATTTAAATTAAAATTTAATTAAATTAATATGATTTTTTAAAAGATTATAATTAGAATAAAAAAAGTATAAAAAATATTTTATTTTGCTGAAATTTAAGTTATTTAAATTTTAATTATTTATTATTTTTATAAATTTTTTTAAACTCTATATGCACTCCCAAGTACATTAATATTTTTTTGTTTATACATTTTTATAAGTTCATCCCTTGCTGGTTGTAAATATTTTCTTGGATCAAAATTTGAAGGATCTTTAGCTAAAGCTTCCCTAATTTTAGCAGTCATTACAAGTCTGCCATCTGAATCTATATTAATTTTGCAAACAGCAGATTTAGCAGCTTCCCTTAATTGTTCTTCGGGAATACCGACAGCTCCTTCCATTTTGCCTCCATATTTATTTATCATCTCAACATAATCTTGAAGTACTGAAGAAGCACCATGTAAAACAATAGGAAATCCAGGAATCCTTTTTTCTATTTCATGTAAAATATCAAATCTAAGAGGTGGTGGATTCTCACCTGGTTTGAGTTTAAATTTGTATGCTCCATGAGAAGTTCCTATTGCAATTGCAAGTGAATCAACTTTTGTTTTAGTAACAAAGTCTTCAACTTGATTAGGATCAGTATATATATGCTTATCGGAAGAAACATGTTCTTCCATACCAGCTAAAATTCCGAGTTCTCCTTCAACTGTAACATCAAACTGATGAGCATATTCAACTACCTTTTTAGTCAGAGCTACATTTTCCTCGTAAGGCAGATGAGATCCATCTATCATAACTGAAGAAAATCCATGTTCGATGCAACTTTTACATAGTTCAAATGAATCACCATGATCTAAATGTAAAACTATTGGTATTGGTTTTAAATTTAAGCTTTTTGCAAGCTCTTTCATCATTTCAATAGCACCCTGTGCCATATATCTTAGCATTGTCTGGTTTGCGTATTGTCTTGCTCCTTTTGAAACTTGTAGAATGACTGGGGATTGAGTTTCTGTACAGGCAGTTATAATAGCTTGCAATTGTTCCATATTATTAAAATTGTATGCGGGTATTGCATAACCACCTTCAATTGCTTTTTTAAATAATTCTTTAGAGTTAACAAATCCAAGGTCTTTATAATTTACCATAAAATCTCCTTTTATTTTTTTTATTTATTATTTTATTTTGAATATTAAAATTATATTATTAAGTAAGAAAATTATATTCAATAAATTTTTTTACCTATAAAAATTTTAATATAAAAAATTAAAATTTAAAGTTAATTTGGATTTAGAAAAGAAAAAGATTTTATAAAGTATGGGAAATATTTATAAATAATTTAAAAATATTTTTATAATAAAAACTTATTTTGAATATTTGAATTAAAATGTAAAAGTGTTATTTTAAAAAAAATTATTGGAGGAATAGTTCTGGAAACTATACTTATTCGATATTCTGAACTTGCCTTAAAAAAGGGGAATAGAAGTTATTTTGAATCAGTTTTAATTAATAATATAAAAAATAAATTGAAGAATATTATAGTTATTAAAGAATTTGGAAGACTTTATATTCAGAAAGAGAGCTTTAGTGAAAATGAAATTAAAAATTTAAGTGAAATACCTGGTATTAAGTCGTTTTCTAAAATATATTTTTGTAATAAAAATATTGATGATATTACCGATTTTTGGATCAAGAAAATAGAAGAGAATAATCTTATAAAAGATGGAACAAGTTTTTATTTTAGTACTAAAAGAATTGATAAAAGTTTTAGTTTGCATTCAGATGAAATTTCAAGATTTATTGCAAAAAGAGTTTTAGAATTTTTTAAAGATAAATATAAAAATATAGAAGCAAGATATAAAAATGTTGATATTACATTTTATACTGAAATTAGAAAAGATTTTACATTTATTTATTGGGAAAAGATAGAAGCTGTTGGAGGTTTACCTTTAAGTACTACAGGTAAAGGGCTTGCTCTACTTTCAGGAGGAATTGATTCCCCAGTTGCTTCTTATCTTATGATGAAAAGAGGTATGAAGATTGATTTTATTCATTTTGAATCACCTCCGTATACAACAGAAAAATCAAGAGAGAAAGTATTAAATTTAGCAAGAGAACTAAAAAAATTTGAAAATAGAGCTAAAATATTTATTGTTCCTTTTACTAAAATTCAGGTTGCAATAAGAAAAAATTGTAATATTGAATTCTTAACTATTTTAATGAGAAGAGCTATGTTTGAGATTTCAGAAAAAATAGCAACAAAATTTAATTATGATGTCCTCATTACGGGAGAATCACTTGGACAGGTTGCTTCACAAACTGTTAATTCTATAAAAGTCATAGAAGACATAATAAAAATTCCAGTATTTAGACCTTTGATTGGTCTTGATAAAGAAGAAATAATAGAATATTCAAAAAAAATAAATACTTTTAATATTTCTATTTTACCTTATGAGGATTGTTGCACTATATTTGTCCCAAAGCACCCTAAAATTAATCCTTTATTGGAAGAAGTAATGGATGAAGAGAAAAAATATAAAGATGAAAAACTTTTTGAAGAAGTATTAAACAATATTGAGATAATTGAAATTAGATAAGAGATAAAAGTTCAATTTATATAAAGAGTTGTATTTATTAAGTAAAAATTTATAATTATAGTTGAATTATTGTAAAATTTATTAATTTTTTTAATTTTTTATTTTTTTTAATTATACTTATAAAACAATTAAATTTTATTAATATTTTATAATTTTTAATATATGAATTATTTTGATACTTAAAATTATGAAAAAAAGGTTTATAGATTTAATAAAACATATAAAAATAAACTCATATGAAGTTATAATTCAACTGCATAATTTCCCTGATCCTGATTCTATTGCCTCTGGAATAATGTTGAAAAAAATATTTGATAATTATAATATTAATTCAATTATTTGTTATTTTGGTTCAAATCAAAAAAGAATTATTAATAAATTTCTTTTTCAAATAAATAATGTGCCTATTTGTGAATTAAAAGATAAAAATGAGATAAAACAAAAAATATTAGAAAATCCTAAAAGTGTTGTTTTTTGTGTTGATGGAAATCCTATTAATTCAAATTTTATTAGGTTACCATTTAAATATTTGGGCTACATTGATCATCATAAAAGTATAAATTTAAAAGAAAAAAATAGCAAAAAAGAAAATATTAAAATATTAAAAAAATATATTTTTTCATATTCTAATATAGGTGCAACTTCCACAATTTTGTTTGATTTAAGTCGAAAACTGAAAATTAAGCTATCAAAGAATATACTACTATTGGCTGCTTTGGGTATATATACAGATACATTTGGCTTGAGAAGGAATGTTAGCAATAAAGATCTTAATATATTTTTTAATATATATAAAAAATTGGATAAAGATAAATTTCTTTATTTTTCTGAAAATTCTTTTGAAATAAATGATATAAAATATCTTAAAGAAGCATTTGAAAATTTAGTTATTAAAGATAATGTTGCAAAAACTTATGTGTCTTCATTAGAAGATCCCAATCTTTTAGGTATAATTGGTGATCTTTTTATAAGAATAGTTGAAGTAAAAATTATTATAATATTTGGTTACTCAGAAAAAAATATATTTTTTTCGACAAGATCAAAATATAAGGAAGCTGATTGTTTTACATTTATTAGAGATAATTTTGGTTCTCTTGTATCTTTTGGAGGACATTCAGAAATGGCTGCTGGGGTTTTTAAAGATTATAAATCCAAAAAATATATAGAAAATTTTATTAATATGTAAATAATTATTCTACTTAAAATTTAATTTAAAATTTGTATTAAGTTTTTATTGAAATAGAATTTTGAAAATGTAAATTTAAAAAAAAGGATCCTTTATGGCTGGTAGAGGAAAAATTCAAATATTTTCTGGAAGAGCTTGTAAAGATTATTCAAATAAAGTTTTGAAATATTTAAAAGAAATAAATGAATATACTCAAAAGTTTGTAGATCTTGCAGGTGAAACAAAAGTTAAACAATTTTCAGATGGGGAAATGGAAGTAGAAATAATGAATTCAGTTAGAAGGAAAGATGTTTATATTATTCAAAATAATGCTCTAAGAAATGAAGTTTCCCTTTCAGTTCATGAAAATAAAAGTGAGCTTTATCATATGATAGATGCATTAAAAAGAGCAAGAGCAGAAACTATTACAGTTATAGAACCATATATATCTTGTGCAAGGAGTGATAGAGCAACAGGGCGAAGTTCTGTTGGTTTGTGGATTCATTTCAATACTATGATAAATCTTGGTGCTTCACATATCATAACTTTTCAACTTCATTCAGCTAAGTCTACTGCAATAGTAGATCCAAATAAATGTTACATAGACAATATTCCTATTATATCTTTGCTTGAAAAACATATTTTAAAAAATTATATTAAAACTAAGGAATTTTTTGAAAAAGAGGTAGCTAAAAATTGGACAATATGTTCTGTAGATGCTGGAGGAGAGAGCATTGCAAGGGAGGTTGCTGCTACATTTAACTGTCAATTAATTATTGGATACAAAAAAAGAAATTATAATTCTGTTAATCAAGTTGAAAAAGTTTCAATTCTGACTGATCAGAATTTGGAAGGAAAAACTGTCTGGGTTATTGATGATATGATTGATACAGGTGGATCCGTTTTTGAGCTTGTAAAAGCTATTAAAAATTATGGAGTTAAAACTATTAATATTGCTGTTGTACATCCAGTATTTTCAGGCAAAGGTGTAGAAAGATTAAAAATGTTACATGATGATGGTTTTTTAGATAAACTTATTGTTTGTGATACTTTAGCTATTGATGAAAATTTAAAAAAAGAGCTTTCATTTATCGATGTAGTAGAAACTTCACCTTTACTTGCTAATATAATTTATAAAACAAATATTGGTGAATCTTTAAATGAATATTTTATTCCTATAAATCCTTATGATTTTATTGAATAGTTAAGAGTTGAATTTTTTTAGTTATGCTTTTTGTCTTTTTTATTGTAAAATAAAATTACAAATATTTAATTTATAATTTTTAATATTTAGTATAAAATATATTTTAAAAACTTTTAATAAATATTATTAAGTATAAACATAAATTTCCTAATTTTATTTAAATTAAGTTGAAAAATTTAGAGTATAAATTATATTTAAATAAATAAAATTAGGAGAAGACTATGCATAAAAAATTATTTATTCCTGGCCCAGTAGAAGTTGCTGATGATGTTTTGAAAGCAATGTCTACACCTATGATAAGTCACAGAGGTTCAGAATATAGTGAATTGCAAAAATCATGTGCTGAAATGATTAAAAAAGTTTTTTATACAAATAATGAAATTATTTTTTCAACATCTTCTGGTACAGGGCTTATGGAATCAGCAATTAGGTCTTGTACAAAAAAAAGAGCAATTGTATTTTCAGTTGGAGCTTTTGGTAACAGATGGTATGAAATTGCTGAGAGAAATAATGTCCCTGCTGATAAATACGAGGTAGAGTGGGGGAATGCTATAACACCTGAGATAGTTGAAAAATATTTATCAACTGGGAAATATGATTTAATGACAATTACTCATAACGAAACCTCAACTGGTATTATGAATCCTTGTTATGAACTTGCTGAAGTTTGGAAAAAATATCCAGATGTAATTGTATGTATGGATACTGTTTCTTCTATGGGTGGTGTCAAAATAGAAGTTGATAAATTGGGGGTTGATTATTGTATTACTTCTTCTCAAAAAGCTTTAGGATTGCCTCCTGGAATAGCTATTGCCTCTGTTTCTGAAAAAGCAATTGAAAGTGCGAAGCAAGTAAAATACAGAGGTTACTATTTTGATTTAATAGAACTTGTAAAATATGTTAGAGAAAAAAATCATCAATATCCATCAACACCTTCAATTTCTCATATGTTTGCTTTAAAATATCAACTTGAGAAAATATTAAATAAAGAGGGGCTTGAAAATAGGTTTAAAAGACATGAGGAGATGGCAAAGTATGTAAGAGCATGGGCTAATGAATATTTTCAGATCTATCCAAATAAAGAAGAATGGTCTTCAGTAACATTAACAACTATTAAAAATACAAAGGGGTATTCTGTAAAAGAACTTAATTCAGAACTTGGTAAGGTTGGGTATGCTATATCAAATGGATATGGTGATTTAAAAGAAAAAACATTTAGAATAGCTCATATGGCAGATATTACAATGGAGGAACTTAAAGATTTACTAAGTCATATTGAAAGAATTTGGAAGCTTAAATAATAATATAAGATTATTGATTTATCCATAATATTATTTATACAATGTATAAATATTTTATTGAAGAGTTTATTTTGTTGATTAAAATTAAATTTACTATATAGAATTTTAAATTATAAATTTTAAGTAAGCCGGGGAAGTCCCGGCTTTTTATTTTATTAATTATTTGTATCTTAGTTATTTTATAATATTTCTCTATGTTTTTAATTTATTTTTTAAAAATTATTTCTTGTGGTTAATTTTTTTAAAATAATTTCATTTTT
Source organism: Spirochaetota bacterium (assembly GCA_026415295.1). Lineage (NCBI taxonomy): Bacteria > Pseudomonadati > Spirochaetota > Spirochaetota bacterium. Next base: position 64,758 of record JAOAHJ010000003.1, read on the forward strand.
TTTTTTCAAAAATATGTTAAATTATTTAAAGAATTAGCCTTTTAAATATAAAAAAATTGATGAATAAAAGATTTGACATTATAGATTTACACTATGTTCCACCTTCCCTTGTTAAAGAAACTGTTATTGAGTTTTTAAATACTTCATATAAAAATAAAATGGAAAGTGTAAAGATAATAACTGGAAAAGGTATTGGTGTTTATAAAAAAATAACTATTGAAGTATGTAGAAGTCTTGATTTTATTGATAGAGTAAATGAAGCCCCAGCCTGGGAAAGTGGAAGTGGTGCTCTTTATATTTATTTTAAAAAGTAATGGAGGGGATAAGATGGATTGGGCTACAGCTTTTTTTTCTATAGGAGTTGCTTTTTTAATTATTATTATCACAAGATATATTGATAGAGATAGATTTGGACTTGAGAAAGTTAGAAAATTTATTGAAAAAAAGATGGAAGAACTTGATAATTTTGCTTTAAAAAAAAGTCAGGAAATAAAAGATCTTTCAATAGATTCAGATTTTCTTGTAAAAAAAAATGAAGCTTATTTAAAAAAGATAGAGGATGTTAATAAAGGAATCACTGAATTTTTTAATCAATTTGAAAGCCAAAAAGCTTTAATACAAAAATTTAAATCTGATTTTGAAAAAAATGAAGAGCTAAATAAAAAAATTAATAGTGATATAAATTTTATCAAAAAAGAAGTTTCAATTATTGATGATTACAAGCAAAAGATTGTTAAAATAAAAGCTCAATTGGATACTATTGATAAAAAAGTTGAAAGTTTATATAATGATATATATAAAAAAAATGATGATTTTGTATCTGAATTAAAAAGGATAACTGAAGAAAAGATCAACTTTGAAATTGAACAGCAAAGAGATAAAATTCTTAATTTTGAAAAAGAGATAGAATCCAACATAAAAGATTTACAGATAAAGTTTTCAGAAAATATAAAAAAGGTAATACAATATCTTTCTAATGTTACTAAGAATTTAGAAAGTAAAATAGATGAAAAATTTAACAAAACAGAAGAAAAAATATCAATTGTTGATAATAAGTTTGACGAATTTTTTAATAAGGCAGAAGGTAAATTATTGGAATATAAAGAAGAAGTTAATAAGATAGTTAAAGAAAAAGTATCATATTTTGAGGATTATTTTGTTAGTGAATTTGATAAAATAAATGTTAAAAAGGAAGAATTGACAGAATTTTTTAATTCATTAAATCAAAAAATTGTTAATTATTTAGAAAACTTTAATGAAGAAATACAGGAGAAGAAAAATATTATTAACTCGTTGATAGAAGAATCTTTAAAAAATTATAATATTAATTTTGATAGGCTTCAAAAAAATGCATATGAAATTATTAATAAATTAGATACTTCTATAAAGAAATTTGATAAAGATTCTGATGAAATAATAAAAAATAAAACAGATGATGTTTCTAGATATGTAACAAGAATAGAAGAAAGGATTAATAATTATAAAGATACAGTATTTAAAGAAATAGAAAAAAGATTCTTATCTCTGGATCTTGATACAAAAGAAATAATATCAAAAGGTAAAATTGAAATTGAAAATTATTTTTCTAATTATACAAATAAAATTGAAAAAGAATTAGAAGAATTTTTGAATGAACTATATAAGATAAAAGAGCAATTTGATATTATCAAATTAAATTATAATACAAATTTTTCAAAAGAAATAGATTTGTTAAGAGCTGAAATAGAAAATGATATTCAGGAGATAAAAAATAAATTTGATAATGTTTTAATTGCTTATGAAGAAAAGATTAAACAATATATAGATTCTAAAATAATTGAAGTTGAAAATGTTAACAAAAAAGTTGAAAATAATATAACTAAATTAAATAAATTCCCACAAGAGATTGATGATTACATAAATAATAAAATAATGGATATATACTCAAATTTTGAAAATAAAAAGAATGAAATATTAAAAGAGATTCAAGGAATTGAGTTAGAAATAGATAAAAGATTTAAAAATAAACAAAATGAAATTAACCTTTTTGTAGAACAGAGACTGTCAATTCTATATGATTCAATTGAAGAAAAATTAAAAGTATCATATGACAACTTAAAAAATATTGAAGACAAATATTATAAAAATATTGATGAATTAAATAAAATCTATCTGAGTTTTTCAAACAAAATAGATGAGAAAAATAAAGAATTTGAAGAAAAAATAGAAATATTTGAAAAAAATATAAAAGAGCTGGAAGATAATATTAATTCAAAAGTTTTTGAATACAACAATAAATTTAATAATACAATAGAAAGTTTATTAAGCAATAATGAAATAAAGATAGGTGAAATTAATTCAAAGATGAATGATGTAGTGAAAACAATGGAAGAAGAAATCTTAAAAATGAAAGGTTTATTAGAAGAAAGGGTAGAAAAAGAACTTTTGTTAGTAAAAGGTAGCATTGATGAGTTAAAAAATTTTTTTAATATAAATAAAAATGAAATTGAAAGTAGTATAAAGGAGCTTGAAAGTGATGTAAAATCAAAAGTTTTTGAATATAATAATAAATTTGATAATATAATCGAAAGTCTATTAAGTAATAATGAAATAAAAGTAGCTGAAATTAATTCAAAGGTGAATGATTTATTGAAAACAATGGGAGAAGAAATTTTAAGAATGAAGGGATTATTAGAGGAAAAAATAGAAAAAGAGCTTTTATTGGTTAATAATAATATTGAAGAGTTAAAAAATTCGTATTACAAAAACAAAAATGAAATTGAAAGTAGTATAAAGGAGCTTGAAAATGATGTAAAATCAAAAGTTTTTGAGTATAATAATAAATTTGATAGTATAATAGAGGATTTATCTCATAACCATGAGATAAAAATAGATGAGATTAAAAAAAGTTTTAATGATTCAATAAAAATAGTTGATCAAGAAATATTTAAGATGAAGAAATTATTGGAAGAAAAAGTACAAAATGAATTTACATTAGTTAATAATAATATTGATGAATTTAAGAATTTATTTAGTAAAAATAAAAATGAAATTGATAACATTATTAAAGAAATAGAATTGAATTATAAAAATAAAATAGATGGATTAAATAAATCTATTGATATTGAAATGGAAAAAATTAAACAAATGCTAAGTGAGAAGATAGAAAGTGAAACAAATTTAATTAATAATAATTTAAAAAATATTACTGAAATTACAGATAAAAGTAAGATTGAAATTGAGCATAAAATATCAGAGTTGAAGAATGAAATTAAATATTTTGAAAATGTTGATAAATTAATTCAAAATTTAAGAAAAGAGGTTAATGAAAGAATTGAGAATATAACTACAAATTTTCATAATGATATGATAAAAAAGATAGAAAAAGAGAAAGAATTTCTATTGAGTAAAATTCCTGATATTTATTCTAAAATTAATAAATTTAATGAAGAATATGAGAAAATTAATAAAGAATTAAATAGTAATTACAAAAAACTAGAATTAGATCTTTTGAATTTTAATAAAAAATTGAATGAAGAATTAAATAATTCATTTAATAAAAAATTTGATGAGATAATGAAAAATTTTGAAACCCTTGATTTAAAAGAAAAAATGTACGAGGAAAAGTTGAAGAATTATTTTAGCATTAAAAATGAGGAGTTTGAAAAAATTCTTTTTGATATGAAAAATACACTTGAAAATAAGAGAAATGAATTGATTGAAAATTTAAAAATGAATTTCAGTAAAAAGGTAGATGAAGTTCAAAAATATATAAATGATAAACTTGAATTCATAAATAAAAATGTTCCTGAATTTAGTGAAAATTTTAATAATTTTAAGTTAAAAATTGAAAATGATATAAATAGGGTTTATGAAATTGTTGATAAATTAACTGAAGAAGCTAATGCAAAATCAAACCAATTTAATGAATTTATTAAAGAAAAAGAGTCAGCAATAACTGGTTTATTACAAGATAAGGTATATTTATTTACAAAAGAGATTAAAGATATAAGTAAAGAGATTATTGATTCTTTTAATTCAGATAAGAATAGTTTAATTGAAAAATTTGAAGAAAGAATTAAAGAAAATGAACAAAATGTACTACTAACTTTTGAAGATATAAAAATAAATATTGAAAAACTTAGGAATTATCTTGATAATTTAGAAAAAGATTATTCTGACAAAATTGAATTTATTAAGAATGAAATAAGTGATAAAATGGATTTAGTAATTACGGATTATAAAAATAAAATAGATAAAGATTATAACAATTATAAAAATAATGTTTTAGAAGAACAAGAGAGAGTAAAATTATCTATAAAGAATTTACAACTTGAGATGGCTAATGAAATTGAAAATGCAATTGATGGATTAAAAAAGAAAATAAGTATTTATAAAGAAGAATTTGCTGAGTTTGAAAAAAACACTAAGTTTATTGAAAGAATAGAAGAATTAATTAAGAATTATAATCAATTTTATAATAATTTACTTAATCAATATGAACTGTTAGAAAATCATAAAATTGAAATAGATAAATTTACTCAACAATTCTCTTCAATAAAGGACGAGATAGATGAATTTAATAAAAAGTTCCAGGTTATTAAATCAGATAAAAAAATATTACTAAATATTGAAAATAATTTTGAAAAGTTAATTCTCTTATCTCAAAAGGCTGAGAATGAAATAAAAGATATAAATAATGAAATAAAATCTTTAGAAAATATTAAGACAAAAATTAATGAAGTAGAGAAATTATATCAGGAAGTACAAAAAAAATCTGATGAATTAAATAATATTCAAAATAAAATAGAAGATTTAAGTTATATTTTTGATAAGAATGAGGGGGAACTGGTAAAGACTGAATCAAAAATAAATGAATTAAAGGATGCAATAGCTAAAATCCATGCTTCAATAAAAGATATAGAAGATGAAATTGCTGGTGTAGATAAAAATCTTAAGATTGTTCAAAAGGAATCTTACAAAATAGAACAAGTACTTGAAAAATTTAGTCAAATGGATCTTCTTGTAAAAGATATTGAAAAAAGGAATGAGCAACTTCAACAGGCAAGAATATGGATAGCTAAGACAGAATCAAGACTTGCTGGCCTTGAAAAAGATGCAACTGAGAAAATTGAAAAACTTGAACTTTTATTGGAAAAAGGAGCCATGTTAGGAAAGCTTGAAAAAAAAGGAGAGAATATTGACTTAAATAAAAATCTTGATGATAAAAAATCAACTATTTTGGACCTTTATAAGCAAGGATGGAAGCCTGAAGAAATATCTAAAGTTACTGGAAAATCTATTGGAGAAGTAGAATTGATTATTGAAATTAATAAAACAAAAAAATAATTATGCTTCAAACAGAGATTCAAAAAATTAAAAATTTGATCAAATTAACCGATTATTCTAAAGCTTTACACATAATTGAAAAATTAAAAAGCCAGAATTATTGGAATTTAGAACTTGAAGAATTAAGAGCAATTTTATATCTTAAAACTGAAGAGTATAATAAAGCTTATGAAGCTTATAGCGAATTAATAAGTAAAAATGATAAAAATGATATTTACATAAAAGGGCTAATTGAGTCATGTATATTAGGAGGAAGATACGAAGATGCATTAAATATTATTAATAAATATGAAGAAGTAACAAATAAACCTGAGTATTTATATTATATAGGATTAATTCATCTCAAAAATAATAATTTTAATGATGCTCTTAATTATTATCTTGAGTATTTGAAATATTTTCCAGAAAATGAGAAAATATATAATGATATTGGAATAATTTATAAAAATCTTGAAAATCCTAAAGAAGCTATAAATTATTTCTTAAAAGGCATAAGATTAGATCCTAATTATTTTCTTACAAATTATAATTTAGCTATAGTGTATTTCCAAATTGGAGAATATGAAAAGGCAGAATACTATTTTAGAAAAGCTCTAAAAATTAATAAAAATTTTACTGAGATTTATAATTATCTTGGTATGATAGATATTCATAAGAAAAGATATGATAAAGCATTAAAAAATTTAAAAAAAGCTTTTGAAAAAGATCCAGATAATTTAAATGTTAAAAATAATCTTGCTATCCTTTATGATTATACAAATAATGTTAGTAAAGCTGAAGAATTATATAAAGAATTAATAGCTAAAAATAGTGATAATTTTATTTATTATATTAATCTTGCTAATATATTAAATAGAGAGAATAAATTTGATGAATCATTAAGTTATCTATTTCAAGGAATAAAAAGGTTTAAAAATAATCCAAGAATATATTCTAAAATTGCCGAAACATATTATCTTTCAGGTAACAAACAAGAAGCTTTAAAATATTTTAATGAAAGTTTAAAAATTCAATCTGATAATGTTGAAAGTTTAAAAGGAATAGGAACTATTTTATATGAGAATAAAGAATATAATAATAGTTTAAAATATTTTTTAGAATCTCTTAAATACAAAAATGATGATATTAATATACTTTTTAACATTGCAAGTATTTATTATTCATTGAAAGATTACGATAAAGCTATCTTATATCTTAATAAAATAATTGAAATAGATCCAGATAATGTTGATGCATTAATTAAATTGGGGCAATTATATTTTGACCTAAAATCATATAACCAAGGTTTTAAAATTTTGAATAAAGTCAAACAAATAGAACCAGATAATATTTATCCATATCTTATATTAGGTGATTACTATAAAAACAATAATATGTTAAAAGAAGCTATTGATGAGTACTCAAGAGTATTGAATATAAAATCTTTAAGAAGTGGTTCTAATTTAAATATTTTTAATAATACTTTAGAGGAATATGAAAATTTAATAAGAAAATTAAATAGAGATAAATTTGAAAAGTTGCTTCAAATTCAAAATAAATTTAAAAAAGAGTTTAGTAAAAAAGACAATTTACTTGGAAAGGAACCTATTTTATCTGATGAAATAACAAAAATTGAAAAAAGTTTTGATTTTGATAATATTGGTACTTTCATAGATGAAATTGAAAACCTAGATTTAAAAGAGACAGAAGTATTAGAAGAAAATAAAGAAGAAATAAAAGAAGAAGCAGAACCTGCAAACTTATTTGATTTAGGTGGTGTATTAAATAGAAAAAAAATGTCTGAAGATGATATTGAAAACGAAAATTTAATCAGAGAAGAAGAAAAAGGTAAAAGTAAAGAAAGAGAAGAAGATTTGGAAAATAATAAAAATGAACCATTCTACTTATATGGATTTCAGGGTTTTGATAAAGAAAAATTAACAGATGATCAATATGATAAAACTGTTTTAGATAAACTTAATGAACTTAAAAAAGATGTTAAAGATATTAAAGATAGTAAGGAAAACATATTTGATAAAGATAAATATAAGACATATGATAAACTTGAAGTTCCGTCTAGCTTTGAAGAGAAGTATAAAATCGAAGAAGCTTATGAAGAGGAACCTTTAATTAAACCTACAAAAAAAATATTAAAAAATAGAGAGCCTCTCAAACATGAGAATATTAGTGAGGAAATTGAAGAGTTACCTATAAAAAAAGGAACTAATTTAGTTGATAATGAAAAAGAAAAAGGTATAAAAGGAATAAATGATACAATAAAAAATATTCCACCTATAAATATTCAAGTTTCTGGGAATGCAGGTCTTCCAGGTAGTCAACCTATAATAACACAACCTCAATATATATCTCCTTCTTACCCTCCATATTATGAATCCATCAAAACTAAAAATGAACCTTATATTAATCAGCAATCCTCAAAAGATCATACAAAAATTGTTGACAAAATTGAATTTGAAACTTTTGAAGCATCAAAGGATGAAATTCAAAAAGAAAAAGTAAAAGATAATAACTTAAATAAATATAATTATCAGATCCCGGAATATACTCAATTCTATTCACCGCCAGTTTATCCAAATATACCTCAATTTATACATCCTAAACAATTTGAAAAAGTACAAAATATCAATGATAGAGATCAAGTATCAGGAAATAAAAACTATGAAGATACTATGCCTTATAAGCCTGAAGTTAGTAGTGATTTAGAAGAAAAAGGGGGAAAACCTCTTTCTTCTCAACCTAAAAATAAGGAGAATTTAGAAGAAAAAGATAAAAAATTATTCAATGATAAGAACCAAGAAGATATGACTGATAAAGATTATAACGAAGATTACATAAATCCAAATGAGGTTATAATAGTAAGTGATGATGAAAAAATTGATGAATTATTAGAAAGTAACTGGAATGATAAAAATGAAAGAATTAATTTGATAACTAATTCTCTAAAAATACTTGGAAAATATTTTAATGAATCTCTTACTAGTTTGCCTCCTGATAGGAAGCTTGAAATAATAGCGGATGAAAAGTATAAAAAATTATTGAAGTTCATTCAGGAGTGAAAATGAATGATATTTATTATAATAAAACTCTTGACTGGATCTACTCATTTACTAATCTTGAAATAAATAGAAGCAAAGATAAAATAGAAGATAATTATAAGTTAAAAAAAATAGAAAATATTTTAAATTATTTTGGTAATCCACAAAAAGGTAAATTTATAGTTCACATTACAGGGACAAAGGGAAAGGGTTCGGTTTCATATATATTAAATAAAATATTTATAAAAAATGGTTATAAAGTTGGGTTATATACTTCACCCCATATTTATGAAGTAACAGAAAGAATTAAGGTTAATGATAAAGAGATTCCTCAAGAAAAGTTTATATTTTATGCTAATGAAATTAAAAAATATGTTGATACTATAAAGAGTAAAGAATTAATTCCTACTTTTTTTGATATATTAACATCTATTGCTTTTCTTTATTTTAATGATGAAAAATGTGATATATGGGTTGTTGAAGTTGGTATTGGTGGGAAGTATGATTCAACAAACATAGTAGATTCAAGCTTATCTATTATAACATCTATTTCAAAAGATCATACTGAAATTTTAGGCAATACTCTTGAAAAAATAGCGATGCAAAAAGTTGGTATTGTAAAAAAAGATAAACCTTTAGTTACTGGTAGACTTATTAAAAAAATTTATAAAGTAATAGAAAATGAGACAAAAAGGAATAATTCAGAATTTATTTATTCACCCGATTATTATCAAATAAAAATTGATGATTTTATTATTAAAAACAATGAAAATAAACTAGAAAATGGTCCGAGCGAGTTAAATAAAAACATAAAAAATCATTTTTATATATCTGATTATCCATATATTTTGCAAAAATTTAAAGTTATTAATAAAAATAAGGATAAAATAATTAATAAATATAGTTTTAACTCTTCTTTAATTGGTACATTTCAATTAAATAATTTTTCTGTTGTATTTTCAGCGGTAGATATATTAAATAGGTATTATAATCTTGGAATAAAAATAGATTTAGAACTTTTTGAAAAGATATTTTATCCAGGAAGATTTAATTTATTTAAGGTATTTTATAATGGGAAAAGAATGAATTTAATAGTTGATGGCGCTCACAATGGAGATTCAGCTAAGCAGTTTTCAAAAACAGTAGAAATTTTATTTCAAAAAGGGATTTTAGAAGGAAATAATAATTTATTAGTTGTTGGAATGATGGCTGATAAAGATCATCAAGGTATTTTGAAAGAGATAATTTTCCATGGAAATACTATATTTTTTATTGAACCAGATATGTATAAAGATTGTAGAATAGAAAATTATGAGAGCATATATTTAAAAATAAAACATGATACTCAAAAATACTTAAAAATAAAATCGGATTTTAATATTGACTCTGAGGAAATAATAGTTGATGAAAATCAAAATTTACATAAGATGAATCCTTATAAAGTTAATTTTATTAATTCTATTATAAACTTATATAGCTTAACAAATAAAGTCTTACCAGATAATATTTATTTTACAGGATCTCTTTATTTGGCATCAATTGTGTTAAAAGACATTCAAAAAGTTAAAAATATTAAAGAGATTCAATATTAATATCAATAATAACTTTTTATTTAGAATAAATAGTTAATCAATAATAAATTTAAGATAATGTTTATAATTTAATTTTGATCTAAAAATTCAATACATTTTTCTATAAAAGATTTATCGAAAGAAAATAATGAAAGTAAAGTTATAGCATTTTTAGGGACCTCAAGTTCATCTTTTATTTCAACAATAGAGTGGTCAATCATCTCAATTATTTTTTCTTGAGGAAAGACCTTATTTGTAATAATGGATATAAGTTTGCTGACCTTTTCTTCATCAATACCTTTAATTCTGAATTTCTTGCAATTAATATCTTTAGAAATACCCTCATAGTGAGTTGAAATAAGAGAAAATGAATTTGATGTAGATAAAAAATATGCGATGGTTCTAGCAATAGCTTTTCCTTCCTGAGGATTAGTACCTTTAGCAGGTTCATCAAATAAAAAAAGATAAAAGTTATCTTTTTCTTTCCATATATTCTTAAGAGTAAAAATTTCATAACCAAAAGATGAAAGACCTTCTTGAATAAGTGTTTTTTCTGGGCCTGATATAAAAATACCATTAAAAAGAGGTATTGTAATTTTTTTTGCAGGAACCATTAATCCAGCATGAACAAGATATGCAATTTGGGCAATAGTTTTTAATATACAAGTCTTTCCTCCCATATTTGATCCGGTAATTATAGATACCCCTTTTGATAGATTGATGCTTAGTGGTGTATATTTTAAATTCTTTGCTAAAAGACTTTCTTCGAGATATAAATTACGCCCTTCTTCTATATTAAAACAGTTGTAATCTATTTCAGGAATAATACCATTGATTTGAATAGCGAAAGTTACTTTGGTTAGGAAAGAATCTAAAATTCCAATATTTATAAAAGCTTTCAAAATATCATTTTTTCTAAGAAAAATTTTTTGAGATATATAGTTTAATATTTCTATTTTTTTTTCATAAATTTTTTTATCAATTTCTTGTATTTGATACTCTATATTTAATATTGCTTCATTTTTTTTGGGGGTTACTTTAATATAAATATAATTTTCTTCAAGTACTATAAAATTATCAAGATTTTGGATTATTAGATTATATATTTTATCTTCTTTTAATATTATCTTTGGACAATCAAACATGAAATTAATATTAAAGTTTTTATTTAATTTACTTAAATAATTTTTTTCTTCCTTTTTTAGTTCTGAAATAAGAATATCCTTATCATTTATTAATTTTTTATATTCTAAATCAATATCTTGGTGTAAATAAAAGGTGGGATTTTCTTTATTAAAAGGATCAAAGATTTCAAGAATTTCATTTAATTCTATATTATATAAATCAAGATTAATATTTGTAATTTTAAATAAATTAAAAATATTATTATACTTAAGTATAAATATTTTTAAATCATAAAGATCTGTTTCATCTAGTAAGTTAAAATTGCTTAGGTAGGTTGATCTGATATTTTTAACTGATGATAATTCTATTTTTAATTTTTCAAGTAAATTCTTGTTATTTAAGAAAAATTCTTTTCCTTCTTTTTGTAATTGATAATCTATTTTAATTTTATCTTCATCACCTTTTTTATAAAATTTTTCAAGATTGAAAAAGGATTCTTTTCCAAAAATTGTAGAGAATACAAGTTTTTCTTGTATCTTATCAATATCAGCTTGTTCTTTATTAAATATAAAATTCTCAGTAAAATTTAGTAGTTCATTTAATTTATCGATTTCAAAATTAAACATAAAATATAAATTTTTTTTATTTATAAAAATTAAAACATTAAAAATAAAATTGACAAGTATTAATTAAAAATTATAATTTTTATAAAATGAATAAATATTAGAATTTATCTATATAGATAAATTAATTATTAGGAAAATTTAATTAAAATAATTAAGGAGCAAGTTTATGAAAGAAAATTTTATATTTAATAATGAAATTAAAAAAAATATTGTTAAAAGTGCTATTAAACAGAAAAATAAATATTTAAAAAAATATAAATTTGATTCAAATAAGAATTATAATTATAAAGTAGAAAATATTGATCTTTTAAATAGATATTTTAAAATTCTTAGGATTAAAAAATCAGAAGAAATTAATGAGATAGATAAAATTAAAAATATAAATGGTTTAATTGTTGGTAATATCAGAATGGGGTATGGGCATTATAGGATATCAATTGCAATTGCTTCATGTGCATCTTACTTAGGTTATACTCCATTATGGTTTGATTTTTTAGATTTCCCAGGAAGTCCAGCTACATCTATAATAAAAAAATTAAATGATCTTTATTCTTTAGGTTCAAGATTATCGCAAAAAATTCCATTATTTAATAAATTATTCTGGGAACCATTAACAGCTGAAGGTTTTAAAAAATTGTCATATAATTTTAAAGATCTTAAAATGACAGAATTATTTATAGATATATTAAATGGGATTTCTAAAGAAATTCCATTTGTCGGAACTCATGCATGGCCTGCACAAGCTGCAGTTCATTCTGGGTTTAAAAAAGTTGTAAATGCTATTCCTGACAACTGGCCTCTTGGACTTCACTTAAGCGAAGGAGCTATTCATACTATTCAAACATTTTCATCACTTTATGGTTATTCAATTCTAAAAAATATGGATAAAAAGAACAAAATATTGAATCCTATTCCAGAAGATAAAATTATTTATACAGGTCATTATATAGATCATGAACTTGTTTTTAATATTGAAAAAGATTGTGATCAAAGAATAACAAGAATTAATAATAATTTAAGAAAGAGATTGCTTTTTTCAATTGGAGGAGCAGGAGCTCAAGTAGAATATAACTTAAAATTAATATTATCTTTAGTTGATGATATAAAAAAAGACAAAGTTACTTTATTTATAAATTGCGGGGATCACAAAAATGTTTTTAATTTAATTTCAAATGAATTAAAAAAATTTGATATAAACTATGAAGTGCATAACGATAACAATGAGTCTATAAATTTTGCAGAAAATGTATATAAACAAGATGTTAAAGGAGTACATATTTTTATTAATAATGAGATTTTTACAGCAATTTATCTTACAAATATTTTAATGAGATCTTCAGATATACTAATTACAAAACCAAGCGAATTAGCTTTCTATCCTGTGCCAAAAATTTTGATTCAGAGAGTAGGAGGGCATGAAGCTTATGGTGCTATTCACTCTTCTGAAATAGGTGATGGAACTATTGAATGTGAAACTTATGATTTTGGAATACAAGCTATTAAACTACTTATTGAAAGAAAAAGTTTATTAAAATTATATTGCGAAAATATTATTAAAAATAAATCCATTGGTATCTATAATGGTGGATATGAAGTCATTAAAATTTTTGAGAAATATTTTTAATACTTTTTAATTTTAAATTTAAAGAAATTTATTTTTATATTTTTAAAAAGATTAGTTGTTTGAAGATGAAATATTTTTACATAAGAAATACAAAAAAAGAAATTTTAATTTTTTTCTTTAATTTTCTATTATGGCTTTCCTTTCCTTCTCCTATAATTAATAATAATTACAATTATAGTAATAAAGATATTTCATATGAATTTATTGATATAGATAAGTTTACTTTAATTAGGAAATTTAATTTACAAAAAGAAAAAAGTATTTTTGATTCCTCAATAATAAAGTCAAATTATGAAATTGGAAAAAATTTTAATTTATTGAAAAATTATCTTGAAGAAGTTTATCATAAAATTGACTTAAACCAATATATTTTTGAAGGCAATCCTTTTGTACTATCTTCTATAAATAATATTATTGCTAAAGAAGATTTAATTCAAGATATTAATAAATTATTTATAATTCTTAAGGTTATTTATCCTGAAAGTTTTATAAACATTGATTTTATTAAGAAACTTAATATTATTGAAAATGAGTATCTTTATGAATTAGAAAAATATATAAAAGATAATAATATAAAAAATGGTTTAATATATAAAAATATAGCTTTGGAGATTTTAAAAAGAGTTTTGATAAAATATATAAATAACGGTCATTTTATTTTGGATAATAAATTCAGTTTATTTAATAAAAGAATATTTTTTTATAATAATAAACTAAATATATTATATAATTCAGATGAAAATTTTTTTTATTTATATGAGAATAGTGTTTATTTCAAGATTGAGTTGATAGACAATGATATTCCTTCTAAATATTTATACTTTAGTTTTGATAAAAAAGAAAATATTTTTATAGGAAAATTTATCAATTATGATCAAGTAAAATTTAATAAAGAACATACAATTGAAATATTATTAAAAGATTTAAATGGCAAAATTATTAAAAAAGAAATTAAGCTGCTTCCACTATATTTAAATGATTTTTCTGAGGTAAAAGATGATAATAAAATCTATAAAGATAAAATTTATTATTGGAAAAGAATTAGAAATATTAATTATATCAGAGTTAAATCATTTGATAGCATGTATGATAATTATTTAAAAGGATTTGTGAATGATGCAGAAAAATTAAAAAGAGAAAAATTTATTATTATAGATTTGAGAGATAATAATGGAGGAAGTTTAAAATATATTCAATTGTGGTTAAATAAGTTTTTCTCATCTAACATTGATTTATTTTATAGAGGTTTTTCATATGAAAATAAACTACTTTATTTACTTAAAATGAACTATTATAAATCAATTAATAATATAGAATCATATAAGTATAATTTAAATAAATATTCAATAATTGAAGAAAAACAATTTTCATTTGATATTATAGATAATAAAAAATATAGATTAGAAAATAAAGAAAATGATAATTATATATTTATAATTCAAAATTATAATACCTCATCAGCAGCAGAGGTATTTATAAAGGTTCTTAAAACATTTAAAAATGTTTTTCTAATTGGAACAAACTCAAAGGGTGTTATGAATTTTGCTGATCCAGCATTAATTTATCTTAGGAATTCAAAAATTATTTTTTATATAGGAACAAAGATTATTGATCATGATTTGCCTTATAATCCTGAAGGAATTGGGATATTACCAGATATTTGGACAATTGAAGAAAGTTTAAATTATAAATATTATATTGATTTAATTGAAAGTATTTGTAATTTGAAAAAAAAACAGAATTATGATTGATCTTATTAAGGAATTTAAAATAGAAAATAACAAGATTTATTCTATAATTGGTATATCTAAAAATTCTGGGAAAACAACTCTTCTAAACTATTTAATCAGAAATATTGATAATTTAGGGAAAAATTACTTTTTGACATCAATAGGTATTGATGGAGAATCAATAGATCAAGTTACTAAAAGTAGCAAACCAGATATTTATATTTCAAAAGGGAATATTTTTACCTCTTCAAAGATTTTTATTAAGGAATTGAGTACCAATTTTGAAATAATAAATTGTATAAATGAAACAACAATATTAGGAGATATTTATATTTGTAAAGCTAAAAATAGGTTAAAAGTGAAAATATGTGGACCTTCTACGAATGAAAAATTAAAATATCTTACAAATAATTATAGAAATTATGTAGATTATATCTTTATTGATGGTGCTTTAGATAGAATTTCAACATGTTCACCCCTTATATCGGATGGTTATATTCTTTCAATATCTACAGCTTACGCTAATACAGAAAATGAATTCATAAATCATCTCAAAAATTTACATTATAAACTACGCAGTATTGAAAAATTTAATGAAAACATATTTTGTGAAAAAGTATTAATACATTTAGAAAATAAAATAATTGATAATCAAATAAGTAATGTTAATAATTTAGAAAATATTAGGAGTATTTATAAAAATTTTAACTATAATATTTTTTCTAATTCTATTGTTTTATTTAATAAAGATATGTCCTTTGTTAAAACTAATTTATCTTCAATAATAGGAAATGAAGACTTTATAATTAATTATATTGATAAGATAATTTTTTTGTATGTTCCACAAGCTATTACAGATAGAAGCTTGGAAAAATTAGTTAATAAATCAAATAGCTTTTTTTATATATTATTAAAAGATCCTTCTAAAAACTTCATTAGTTTTAATTATTATAGTTTAATAAAAAAAAGAGGTTTTGATATTTTTTATTTATATAAACCTGAATTAAAAGGTATTACCACCTCTTCATTTCATCCTTATAAAAAAATTTTATTAAATCCAATAAAATTAAAGAATATTATAAAAGAATATTTTGAAGATATTAATATTTTCGATCTTTTTTATGATACTTAATGCTATTCTTTTAAGCAAATTTTAATTAATTTTTATAATTTTAATATTATATATTTTATAAATATTTAAATAAAAAAAGCAGGAGATATAAATCTCCTGCTTTTACACAAAAAATTATTCTAGAAAAATAATTTTTTACCTTCAAGTGAAAGTAATGTTTCCCAATCTTCATCCACCTTTTTTTGAATATCATCAATAACATTCTTATAATTTTCATTTTTTAATAGGTGTCTAAATCTTGATTGTAATTTTAGAAACTCAATAACTGGTTTTTTCTCTTTTGGTTTTTTAATTTTTGTTAGGATACCATTTTCTACTTCATATATAGGCCATATACATGTTTCAAATGCAAGTTTAGTAGATTCAAGGGTAAGATTTGATGGTATACCCCATCCAGGAACACATGAGGATATAACATTAATAAAAGAAGGTCCTTTTATAGAGAAAGCTTTTTCAGCTTTTGCTATAAGATCGTTATAATCATGTGGTGAACCTTGAGCTACATAAGGTATGCCATGTGCAGATATTATCCATGTTAAATTTTTAGGATACTCTTTTTTACCATATGAAATTTTACCTGAAGGAGCAGTTGTTGTAGTAGCACCTTTTAAGGTTGCAGAAGATCTTTGATATCCTGTATTCATGTAAGCTTGATTATTGTAGCAAACATAAAGCATTTGATGACCTCTTTCTAAAGCTCCAGATAAGGCTTGTATTCCAATATCATAAGTTCCACCATCGCCACCTAACCCAACAAATTTAACATTTTGTTCTTTAATTCTTCCTTTTTCAACAAGTATTCTATATGCTGATTCAATTCCTGAAATTGTTGCTGCTGAATTTTCAAAAGCATTGTGCATAAAAGGAGCAAGCCATGCTGAAAATGGATAAATTGTTGTAGATACTTCTAAACATCCTGTAGCACATGTGAAAACAATTGGATCATTGGTTCCTTGAGATATATATTTGACAATTAAAGGAGCAGTACATCCAGGACATAATCTATGACCACCGGTTAATACTTTTCTTTTCTGTATTAAATCTTGTATTTTTGCCATAATTAATTTCCCCCTTATTCGATAAGGTTAATATATTTTTGTTCTAGTGAAATGTTTCCTGATTGCATCATATTATTTAAATCATTTATAGTATCTTTTATATGATCAGGATTGATATCTCTACCACCAAGACCATATATATAGTTTTGAACTAGTGGTTTATTGTTGGTATTTCTATATAATGAAGATAAAATTTCAAGATAAAGAGGTGATCCGCAAGCTCCAACAGAAGCTGCTCTATCAAGAACACCTATAATTTTTGCATTTCCTAAAATATCTGCTACTTCTTTTTCTGGGAATGGTCTAAAAACTCTAATTTTTAATAAACCAACTTTAATACCTATTTTTCTCATTTCATCAATAGCAACTTTTGCAGTTCCGCATGTTGAGTTCATAGCAATAATAATAATATCAGCATCATCAGCTTTATAAGTTTCAATAAAATCATATTTTCTACCAGAAATTTTAGAAAATTCTTCAAAAACTTGTTTAATATACTTTTTAGAGTTATTCATTGCTTCTATTTGTGTTCTTTTGATTTCAAAATATGAATCAAAAAGTGAAAGAGAACCAAAAGTCAATGGCTTTTCAAAATCAAGTAAAGTATATTTTGGTATTCTTGATCCAACAAAATTTTTTATAACAGAATCATCATAAACTAAAACAGGCTCAGTTGAATGAGAAGTAACAAACCCATCAAGATTAACCATTACAGGAAGTAAAACATTATGATTTTCAGCTATTTTAACTGCCATTATAGTATTTTCATATGCTTCCTGGTTGTTCTCTGACATTAACATGATCCATCCAAAATCTCTGGAAGCAAAAAAGTCAGAATGATCACAGTGTATGTTTATAGGACCACCAAGAGATCTATTAACAACAGGCATTACTATAGGTAGTCTTAAACCTGCTGCAATGAACACTAATTCGATCATAAGAGCAAAACCATTAGCTGAAGTAGCTGTCATAGCTCTAGCTCCAGCAGCAGCTGCTCCCATAGTTGCAGACATTGCAGAGTGTTCTGACTCAACTTCTATAGTTCTTGTTTTAACTTTTCCATCAGCTACCATTTGTGAAAATTCTTGTACTATAGGAGTTTGAGGGGTAATAGGATATGCAGCAACAACATCTGGTTCTACTTGTCTCATAGCTTCTGATACGGCTGAGTTCCCGCTTAATAATAATTTATTTGGCATTTTTTCCTCCTAATGATCACTTTAATTAAATTAAAAATTTTAGAATGATTATTCAGAAAATTCAGTTTCAGGTTTCATAATTATAGCTTTGTCTTTTTTTGGACAAACATAATGACAAAGACCGCACCCTTTACAAAAGAAATAGTCATAATCTTTTCTTTTTATTTTTCCATTGTCATTATAAAAAGGTATAGCTTCATCAGGGCATTGCTCAACACAAAATAAACATTGTATACATTCAGTTTCGTAAAAAATAGGTCTTTGATCTCTCCAATCACCTGCTCTATATTTTCTTGAAGTTCCACCTTCAACAAGAGCTCCGATCATTAAATCTTTCCATGATTTACTCATATATTTTTAACCTCCTTTACAGCTTCTTTCATTACTTCAATATTTTTTTGAAGCATTTCATCAGATAATTTTTTACCAAAATAGTTTTTAAAGGCATTAATAAGTTCATCAATGCTAATTATGTTAGTAGCTGAAGCAAAAGCAGCTAACATAGGAGCATTTGGATAAGCTTTGCCAAAATATTTTATAGAAATATCATTTGCATCAACAACATAGTATTTAATATCAGGGTTTTTAATTTTACTTTTTATCTTTTCAGGAGACTTTGCAGAATTAATAATTATGGCACCACCTTTTTTAAGGCCAGCATCTAATTTTTCAGCATCTAACAAAGTATCATCAAGAACAACAACATAATCAGGAGTAGTTATTCCAGAATGAATCAATATTTCAGAGTCAGAAATTCTAACAAAAGATTTTACTGGGGCACCTTTTCTTTCTGATCCATATTCTGGAAAAGCTTGGATATTTTTACCTTTTTCAAAAAGAGCAGCAGCAAGAATATCTCCAGCAGATTTAGCTCCTTGGCCACCTCTACCATGAAATCTTATTTCTATCATATTTGACATCTTAATTCCTCCTATTATCATTTATATAGGGTTATTTTTCTAAAGTATAAAAAAAATAAATATTAAGTCAACAAAAATAAAATATTATAAAGTATTCTAGATTTGGCTAAAACATGTAAAGCTATATGAAATAAAAAGATATGAAATAAAATGAATATTTTAAAGATTTAAAAATATTATAAAAATATTAATATAATAATTTAAATATTAGTCTTTATCTTCTACTTTTTTTATGTTATATTTAATACTTTTCTCAAATTTTCTATCAATTATTTTAACAATTACTAATGATAATAATAATAGAACAACACTCATAATAAAGGAAAGAAGAACTTTTATATTTTCTTCAAATTTTGAAAATATTAAAAAATATCCTAAAAATATACCTAATAAAGAGAAAACAAAAGGTATACCATAAACTATTAAACTCAACTTTAAAATAGATATATTTTCTAATATAATATATACTTCTTCATTTTTATTAAAATTCTTATTACTATCGTCTAAAGGTATAACAAATTCCTTATCATTAGCGTTACAAAAGCTTTTTGCTTTGCAAGAAGAACAGCTTTCATTATTTTCTACGATAATTTTAACATATAGATTTTTATTATCACTATTTACAATTATTGCTTTTTCTTTTATCATTATGAAATACCCTTTTTGGTTAATATTTTAATAAGATTGGATAAAATATCTATTAAATTTTTCAATAATTTTTAGTTTAGATGTTTCACTATATTATGTTATATTTTTTATATTTAATAATTTTATAAATTAAATTACTAAAAAATGTGATCATAGATAAAAAATATAATAAAAATTATTAGAATTTAAGAATATTTAATATTAAATTTTTTATTAATAAAATTTTTCTAACTATTTCTTAATATTTCTGTTTTTATTGTAAGCTGCAGTTGGACATTTTTCTCCATATTCCCATTTAATTTTATCATATAGATCAAAATTAATAACTGCAAGATTATCAATAAGCTTTAGAGCTTCTTCATTCCCATCTTTTTGAGCGTTTCTAACACAGATACCACAAGCAATACATGCTTTTTGACATATATTTTTAGCAACTAAAGTAGGATCATGATTTTTACAATATATAAAAATTTCTCTATCTATAGGGTGAAGCTCAATTAAATGTCTAGGGCATGCTTCTACACAATTTCCACAACCTGTACATTTTTTTGTATCAACTACAGGAATTCCTATTTCAGAATCTATTTTTAATGCATCAAAAGGACAAGCCCTTACACATGTTCCCATACCAATGCATCCATATTTACACATTTTTGATACATCAGTGGATGAAAAATAAGCAAAAGCACAATCTTTTACACCGTTGTAATGACCTATAAAAGTTGCAAGATTTAAATCTCCCTGGCATAATATAATAGCAACCTTTTTTGTTATTTTTTCAGCTTTTACACCTAAAATTGCTCCTATTTTCTCTGTAGTTTCATCACCACCTACAACACATTTATTAATTTTTTCATTTTTTAGAACAATAGCTTCAGCATACATAGCGCAAGATGCATAACCACAACCACTGCAATTAGCACCTGGCAATGATTTCTCAATCATTTCAATTCTAGGATCTACTTCAACATGGAATTTTATATTTCCATAAACTAAAAAAACAGCAAATATAGCACCAGTTAATCCCATTACTAAAATTGATAATAATATTGTCATAAAAAACTCCGTATTATAAATAGATTAATAAAAAATTTTTAATTAAAAAGAAAAGAGTCCAGAAAATCCCATAAAAGCCAAAGCTAAAATAGCTGCACAAATAAGTGTAATTGGAGCCCCTCTAAATGGTCTTGGTACATCTGCAAATTCAAGTTGCTCTCTTATTCCTGCCATAAGAACGATTGCAAGGGTAAAACCAATACCAGAACCAAGACCAAAAATAATTGATTCAATAAAATTATATTCTCTTAAAGCTTGTAGTAAAGCTAATCCTAAAATAGCACAATTTGTAGTTATGAGTGGAAGAAATATACCAAGGCTTCTATATAGAGCTGGAGAACTTTTTTTAATAAACATCTCTACAAATTGGACAAGTGCCGCTATAACAAGAATGAAAGAAACATATTGTAAGAATGGGAGCCCAAGTTTTATAAGGAAGATATTATTTATTATCCAAGTTACAATTGCAGTTAAAACCATAACAAAAATTACTGCAAGTCCCATTGAAAGTGCTTGGTCAATTTTCTTTGAAACTCCTATAAACGGACATATACCTAAAAAGTATGTTAAAACAAAATTATTTATAACTATTGAAGATATAAATAAAAAAATAAGTTTAGTAAACATAATTCATACCTCTTTTTTTAAATTTTAATAAAAAATTTATTTTTATTAATAATTTTTATTAATATATTTATATAGAGCAATTAAAAATCCTAAAGTAAAAAAAGCACCTGCTGGAAGTATCATAATTAACATAGGGTCATAAAAAGATGAAATTATTGGTTTTCCTAATAACTCGCCTTTCCCAAATATTTCTCTTATTCCACCGATTAAAATTAAAGCTAAAGTAAAACCAATTCCCATACCAAGAGAGTCAATAAATGAATCAAACACAGGATTTTTAGTAGAATATGCCTCGATTCTACCCATGATTATACAGTTAACAACTATTAATGGAACATAAGGACCTAAAGCCTTTGATAGATCAGGGAAAAATGCTTTTAAAAAAAGATCAGCTAATGTAACAAAAGTAGCAATTAATACAGCATAAACAGGAATTCTAACTTCAGATGGTACTAAATTTCTAATTAAAGAAGCAAATATTGCTGAAAAAATTAGTACGAAAGAGGTAGCTAATCCCATCGCAATTCCATTGATAACTGAAACAGTAACAGCTAAAGTTGGACACATCCCTAAAATTTGATAAAATGTTGGACTTTCTGCCCAAAGACCTTTTAAGAAATTTTTTTTAATATTTTCTAAGTTTTTCATATTATGCTCCAGAAATATTAATTTAAATTTAATTATTTGATTTAATGATTATTTCTTTTGCTACTTTTAGAGTCGAATTTAAAATTTTAACAACAGATTTTGAAGAAATAGTAGCACCAGATATAGCTTCAATTTGATTCATACTTTTATCTGGTTTCTGATTTTTTACATATGTTATTTCTTTTTCCGTAGATAAATCCTTAAATTGATCTCTAAATTCCTTATCAATAATTTTTGCTCCAAGTCCAGGGGTTTCTTTCTGATCTAAAATAAAAATATCTAATATTTTATCCAGCTCTTTATTAATAGAGAATAAAATATAAATATTATCTTGGTAACCTCCACCAAAACAATAAATAGCATAACCAACTATATTATTATCATCTGTTAAACCCTTATAAATTTCAAGGTTTTCCGAATTTAGTTTTTGAAATTTTGTGGCTTCTGGAAGAACAATCTTTAATGCATTTTCAAGAGCTTTTTTAGAGTTTAAATTTATTTTATCTATAAAATTTGTATAAGCAATAGAAAGAAATAATCCTGATAATATACAGACTACAAAGAGGACTATTATCATTTTTTTCATAAATTCTCCTATATATATAATTAAATAATTTTATATTGATTAAAAACTTATAGAAAAATTAAGAGCCAAATGTTTTAAGCTTTGAATATTTATTAATTAATGGTGTAAAAGAGTTCATAATCAGTATGGAAAACATAACACCTTCTGGGTATCCTCCAAAAATTCTTATTAAAAATACTAGTAACCCAGCTCCAACTCCAAAAATAATAATTCCTTTGTTTGTAAATGGAGTTGTTACCATATCAGTTGCCATATAAAAAGCTCCTAACATTAGTCCTCCAGCAAATATATGAAAAAAGGGTGATGCATATGTAGATGGATCAATTAAATGCATGATCCCTGTTAAAATAAATACTGTTCCAATATAGGATAATACCATTCTTATATTTATAATTTTTAAAGATAATAGTATTATTCCTCCTAAAATAATTGTTAGAGCAGATGTTTCTCCGATACTTCCACCAACTTGTCCTATAAATAATTTTAATAATGGAGTGAAAGTTTTGTCAAATTTAGAGAGAGCAAGTGGTGTAGCAGAACTTACAGCATCTAAAGTTTTGCTTGCAGATGTAGTATTTGCTTCAAGAAATTTGAAAATATTATTAGGATTAATATATGAATTTGCTGCAAGTGATGCTGGATAGGCAGCTGAAAGAAATGCTCTTCCTACTAACGCTGGATTCCATATATTTGAACCAATACCACCAAATATTTCTTTACCTATTAATATAGAAATAAAAGCTCCTAGAGCAACTTTTTGCCAAGAAATAGTAGGGGGTAAGCTCATAACTAAGAGTAAAGCTGTTATAATAGAAGAAAGATCGAAAAAAGATTTATAATTTTGTTTTCTAATAATTTTAACTAAAATCTCTGTCAAAATTGCAAAAGTAATAGCGGTAATGTATAGATAGAAAACCTTTATTCCGAAAAATAATATAGATATAATAATTGTTGGGATTAATGATAAAATAACAATTAACATTATTTTTTGAATAGATATATCTTTTTTCAAATGAGGAGATACTGATATTATTAATTCTATTCTATTTTTTTCCATTTTTGCTCCTTTCGATTTTAATATAAATAATTATTGATTTATTTTTTATCTATATTTATGTAAAATTTAAAATTATATTTTTTTATAAATCTAAATAGTATTTTATTAAAAATTATTTATACTAGACCTTTATATCTAATGTAACTTTTAGCATATTTAATCCATCCAACAATTTGAATATTTGCAGGGCAACTATAAGAGCAACTACCACATTCAATACAGTTATATAAGTCATACTGTTTTATTTCATCAAAATATTTAGCCTTTGCTAATTCGGCAAGTTTATTTGGAAGTAAATTCATTGGGCATACTGATATGCAACTAGAGCATTTAATACAGTGATTTTCTTCTGATTGTATTTGAAATTTTTTGGTTAAACACAAAATTCCACTAGTTCCTTTTGTAGTTGAATATTCTAAATTTGGTAATGCTTTTCCCATCATGGGACCACCTAAAATAACTTTCATAGTGTTTTCTTTTAATCCACCACAAAATTTTATTATATCTTCAATTATCATCCCGTTTGGGACTATAAAATTTCCGGGTTTATTAATAGCATCCCCTGTTACTGTTATAATTCTATCTATTGAAGGTTTATTGTAGTAAAAAGCTTCATATATTGCAAATAAGGTTCCTACATTTGAAACTATAGCTCCAACATCAAAAGGGAGGCCTCCCTTAGGAACTTTTCTTTTAGATACTGAATAAATTAACATTTTTTCAGCACCTTGTGGATACTTCGTTTCAAGAGGTACCACTTCAATAGGCATATTGAATTCAGCTTTTAATTCGTTAAATCTTGTTAAAGCTTTTCTTTTATTGATTTCTATTCCAATATATATTTTGTTAAAATTAAATATTTTATGCACTATTTCAATTCCTCTTAAAATTTCCATAGTTTTTTCAAGCATCAGTCTCGAATCAGATGTCAAAAATGGTTCACATTCAGCACCATTTACAACAAAAATATCTATAGGCTTATCTTTAATTTTATCATAAGCAGATTTATATTTATAATAAACAGGAAAAGTTGCTCCTCCCATTCCTACAATACCATTTTTATGTATATGATTTAATATTTCTTCAGATTTTAAGTTATCTAATTTTATTTCTATTTTGTTCCATTTATGGTTTAAAGTTTCTTCTTTGTTAACTTTTATTTCTATATGTTCAACTATATTACCACCAGGAAGAGGTTTTTTTATAATGTTTGTAATTTTGCCTGAAATTGGAGAATGAATATTGGCTGAAACAGTACCTTGAGATTCTCCTATAATTTCACCTATTTTAACTTCATCACCCTTTTTTTTGATACATTTTGCAGGAGTACCTAAATGTTGAGAAAGTGGAATAGAAATAGTATCAGGTAAATCAATATTTATAATTGGTAAATCATCTGTTATTTCTTTAAAATAGTGAGGGTGGATACCTTTACTAAAAGATTTGATTTTCATAAAATCTCCTTAGGAAGAATAAAAATATTTTTGTAAAAATTAACACTGTTTAAAATAAAATCAAATTAAATTTATTTTAAAAAATTTTGATAAAAAACTTAAATTATTATTAACAAAGAATACATAAAATTTATTTTTATTTTTTAATAATTTTTAATAATAGAATTTGTTTATTATTAAAAAATTCTTGACAATTTAGTTTGGTTTTATAATTTTTAATAAGTTAATATTTTTAGGAGGAAGTATTTTATGAAAAAAATATTGTACATTGCTCTTTCCTTAATGCTTGTATTTTCTATGGTTTTTTTCTTCTCCTGTAAAAAAGCAGGTGGTGGTGTTACTATAAGATATAATAATGGTACAGAACCAGAAACACTTGACCCAGCTGTTATGTCAGGGCATCCTGAAATGATGATAGCATATCAGCTTTTTGAAGGGCTTGTTTCTTATGATTCAAAAGCAAATCCTGTACCAGGTGTAGCAGAAAAATGGGACATTTCTGAAGATAAAACAGTTTATACTTTCCATTTAAGAAAAAATGTTAAATGGTCTGATGGAAAACCTGTTACTGCTGATGATTTTTATTTTGCTTGGCTTAGAGCTATGAAAACTGAAACAGGTGGTGACTATTCTTTTTTATATTGGGATTACATTAAAGGAGCTAAAGAATATTCCGAAGGTAAAGCAACAGAAGCTGATGTTGGATTAAAAGTTATTGATAAATATACTTTCCAAGTAACATTACTTGCTCCTACTCCATATATTTTAGATATATTTGCTTTCCCAACATTTATGCCTGTTCCAAAACATGTAGTTGAAAAAGTTGGAAATGATACATGGTTTAAAAAAGAAAATATTGTAACAAATGGTGCATATATTTTAAAGGAATGGATTCCTCAACAAAAAATTGTTATGCAGAAAAACAAATCTTATTGGGATGCTAAAAATGTTAAAGTAGATACTCTTGAGTTTTACGCTATTGAAGAAGCTACAACTGCTTTAGAAATGTATTTAAATAATCAACTTGATATTATTGGTGCTCCTCCAACAGAAAGAATTGATGAAATGAAAACAAGAGATGATTATTTCCAATTTCCAGAATTTGGGACATATTATTATATTATAAATGTTAAGGCTAATAAAGCTTTAGGTGATATTAAAGTAAGAAAAGCTTTATCTATGGCAATAGATAGAGAATATATTGTTAATTATATCACAAAATCAGGGCAAATTCCAGCATACTGCTTTGTACCAACTGGTTTAACAGGTTATAATGGTCCAAAATTCGAAAAAGGTGATCTTGATACAGCTAGAAAACTTTTAGCTGAAGCAGGATATCCAAATGGAAAAGGTTTTCCAAAAATTACTATTTTATATAACACAAATGAAGCTCATAGAAAAATAGCAGAAGCTATTCAGCAAATGTGGTCAAAAGAACTTGGTATTAAAGTAGAATTATTAAATCAGGAATGGAAAGTTTATCTTGATGCAAGAGATAACCATCAATTTGATATTGCAAGAGCTGGTTGGATAGGTGATTATATAGATCCTAAAACTTTCCTTGATATGTTCGTTACTGGTGGTTCTTTTAACAATGGTCAATGGTCTAATACAACATATGATGATTTAATTAATAAAGCTCTCAATGAGTTTGATATAACTAAGAGATATCAATTATTTGCAGAAGCTGAAAAAATATTGCTTGATGAGATGCCAATTATTCCAATTTATTTCTATGCTACAGTTTTTATGAAGAAACCTTTCATTAAAGGATATGATGAAAATTTAAGAGATTTGCATCCATTTAAATATGTTTATATTGAAAAAAAATAATTAAAAAACTTAATTTACTAAATTACTATTATAGGAAGATTATTATAGGAAGAGAGAGGTTATATACCCTCTCTCTTTTTTTTAAAATTAAATGTTTTAGGAATAAATCATTTAAAAAGTTTTAAATATATTTAGTTTTAAAATTAAAAAGAAAAGTTAAGTTAAATAATGCTATTATTTTTTGTTTTATTTTGTTAATTGATTTGCTAGTTTTTTAAAAAAAACTATATTTACTTTTTAATTAAATTATTTATTTTAAATTAAGTATGTTTTTATAGGTATATAAGATGAATGATTGGTATGAGATATTGATTAAGAGTGATAATCTAATAATAATTCAATACAAAAGGATCAATAGAATCATTCCTTTTTTTAGTTTATTTTTATTTTTATTTTTTTATTTAATTCTTCTTTTTTCTAAAGAAAGACTATTAATTCATCATCATCTATTTTTTTTAATTGTGCTATTTTTATCATTTTATTTAACATTTTTAGTGGATTCTTATGTTTTTGATAATTTAAGTAAAAATTTAACTATAAAAAATGGGTTCCTTTTTTTTATAAAAAAACAAAATTATTCATTTGCTGAAATTGAGAAAATAATAATCTCTAATTTTCTTTTCAAATACAAAAAAAAAGAAAGATTAGAAATAATAATTAATCTTAAAAATGGCAAGGTTTTTAAAATTGGAAACTTCAAAAAAGATAATAAATTTTTAAAGTTTAGAAGTACTTTTTTGGATTTAATTGAAGAGTAAAATATTTAATATAATAAATATATTTTTAGTAAATATTTATATTAATTTAGTAATAAAATTAATTGAAAGATAAATTCTTTTGGTTTAATTAAATTGACAAGGGGTTATTATGAGAGCTATTTTATCTCCTGGATTTTTAAAATACTTAGTTAGAAGATTATTTTCTATGATTGTTACTGTTTTTATTATAATTACTTTGCTTTTTTTCATTATGAGATTAGCACCAGGAAGTCCATTTGATAAAGAAAAACCAATGCCAGAAGCTATTAGAAAAGCGCTAGAGGCTAAATATAATCTCGATAAACCTATGTTTGTCCAATATTATTTATATTTAAAAGATTTAATTTTAAAAGGAGATTTTGGTCCTTCTATGAAATATAAAGGATTTACAGTTAATGAATTGTTAAAAGCAAAATTTCCAGTTTCTTTTTATATTGGGTTGATAACAATAATATATTCAATAATTGTAGGAATTATTTTTGGTATAATATCAGCAATTTATCAAAATAAATGGCCAGATTATTTATTTATGGGGTTTGCTGTTATTGGGATATCTATGCCTTCATTTTTAATAACCATATTATTTTTACTTTTATTTGCAAAAGTCTTAAAGTTTGTTCCTTTTATTTGGGAGAATGGCAATCCATTAAGTTATGTAGTTCCAGTATTGTCTTTATCTATGGCTGAAATTGCTTATATAACAAGATTAACCAAAGTTGGGATTTTAGATACTTTACACCAAGATTATATAAGAACTGCTAGAGCTAAAGGTTTGCCTGAATCTAAAGTTATTATTAAACATGTATTAAAAGGTTCTTTGATACCAACTGTAACATTTATTGGTCCAGCTTTTGCAGCTATAGTAACAGGTTCTGTTGTAGTTGAACAAATATGTAATATTCCTGGTATAGGAAGAGATTATGTTCAAGCTGCTTTTAATAGAGATTATCCAGTATTTATGGGAGTTATGATTGTTTATTCTGCATTACTTATTTTAATGAATTTTGTAGTAGATATAGTTTATGCTTTTTTAGATCCAAGAATTAAGTATAATTAAAAAATATTTGAAGAGGTTAATATGACAGAAAGAAAAATAGAACTTGAAGAAGTTAAAGGTGTTTCCCTTTGGCTTGATGCTTGGAGAAGATTGAAAAAAAATAAAATGGCGGTGTTTGGAGCTATTGTTGTAATTATCCTTGCTCTTATTTCTTTATTTGCTTACCAAATTGCACCATATCCTTATGAAGAGATAAATATGCCTCATCAATTTGAAAAACCAAATTTTTATAATTTCCCTTTTGTAACTAAAATTCATAAAAATGATTTAAAACATACTCTTGAGTTTATGGATTATATCTATAAATCAGATGATCCTATATCAAGTTATATTAAAACAAATTATAAAGAAATTGAACAATATATAATAAGTTCTTTACCACTTATAGAAAAGTATAGAAAATATGATAAGATAAAGATTCCTGAAAAGAAAATAAAAAATAAAATAAATGCTGAATTTTCTTATTTATTAAACAAATATATTTTAAAAGACAAAAACTTTTATAATTTTATAGTTTCTAACATTGGTAAAAAAGATTTTTATTTATATAAATTTAATGAAAAAAGATTAATAGAAGATCTTTCTTATAAATTCAGAAGATTAAATAAAAAATACGAAAAAAATCTTACATTTTTTGCTATACAAAAGTTAAATAGAACTATCCTTGAAGATATTTATCCTGAATATATTTCTATGGGAACATTTCTCGGAACAGATGCTTTAGGTAGAGACCTTCTTTCAAGGATTATTTATGGTGGAAGAGTTTCACTTACAGTAGGAGTAGTTACTGCTTTTATATCTTTTGTAATCGGTGTTATCTATGGGGCAATATCTGGTTTTGCAGGTGGAAAAATTGATAATTTAATGATGAGAATTGTTGATATTTTTTATGGGTTACCTTATATGTTTATAGTTATTTTACTAATGGTTATTTTTGGTAGAAATTATATGATGTTATTTATTGGAATTGCTATTGTATCATGGATGGGGATCGCAAGAATTACAAGAGGGCAAATAATATCATTAAAAAACAATGAATATATTGAGGCAGCTAAAACAATAGGAGCTTCAAAGTTTAGAATTATAACCAGACATTTAATTCCAAATGCACTTGGTCCTATAATAGTTTATATTACCCTTACAATACCTCAGGTTATGTTATCTGAAGCATTTCTTTCTTTTTTAGGTTTAGGGGTTCAACCACCACAGACATCTTGGGGACTTCTTGCTAATGAAGGAGCTAAAGCAATCTCAAATTATGCTTATCTTATAATTTATCCGGGTATTGTATTAACAATATGTTTATTTTCACTAAATTTTTTAGGTGAAGGATTAAGAGATGCTTTAGATCCATCTTTAAAAAATAAAATATAATAATTGATTTTTTAATGCTTAAACAAAACAAAATATATAAATTTTTTGGAGCAAAAGAAATAAAATAAAGTAAGTGATTAATTATATGGAGCAAAGGTTGCCTTTGGCTAATTTATAATAGATATTAGTAAATTTTTTTAATTATTAAAATAAAAGGAATAATTATGGAAAGAGAAATAATATTAAATGTAAATAAATTAAAAACAATCTTTAAAACTGATGAAGGTATTGTTAAAGCTGTTAATGGAGTTTCATTTAAATTAAGAAAAGGAGAGTCTATTGGAATAGTAGGTGAATCAGGATGTGGCAAATCGGTAACTAACTTAAGTATTATGAGGCTTATTCCTGAACCTCCTGGGAAAATAATAGATGGAGAAGTTATATATAAAGGTATAGATATTTTAAAATTAAAGAAAAAGGAACTTTATAATTTCAGAGGCAAGGAAATTTCTATGATATTTCAGGATCCTATGACTTCATTAAATCCATTTTTAACAATAGAAACACAACTAGTAGAAACAATAATGTTACATGAGAATTTAAATAAAAAATCTGCGAAAGAAAAAGCAATTAATATGCTTAAAATGGTTGGAATTCCTAATGCAGAAAAGAGAATAAGCTCATATCCACACGAGTTTTCAGGCGGTATGAGACAAAGAGTTATGATAGCAATGTCTTTATCAACTAATCCATCATTATTAATTGCAGATGAACCTACTACAGCTCTAGATGTCACTATACAAGCTCAAATATTAGAATTGATTCAGGAATTGCAAAAAAAAGTGCATATGTCACTTATTTTAATAACTCATGATCTTGGTGTTGTTGCAAGAATGACTGAAAGAATTATAGTAATGTATGCTGGCTATATAGTTGAAGAAAATTTTACTGAAGATTTATTTGAAAATCCAAAACACCCATATACTTTTGGTTTATTAAAATCAATTCCTAAAATTGATGAAGAAGTAAAAGAGGAACTATTTTCTATTAAAGGTACTCCTCCAAATCTTGTTAATTTGCCTGATGCTTGTCCTTTTTACCCAAGGTGTGATAGAGTTCAGGATATATGCAGAGTAAAAATGCCTGAATTAAAAGATAATGGAAAAGGACATAGAATAGCATGTTTTAATCCTTATTAAATTTTATTTCGAAATTTTAAAATGAGAGGCTATTTATGGAAAAATTAATAAAAATAAGAAACTTAAAAAAATATTTTGTTGTTGGATATAAAAATTTATTAAGAACAAAACCAATATATTTAAAAGCAGTTGATAATATTTCATTTGATATAAATAAAGGAGAGACTTTAGGATTAGTGGGTGAATCTGGATGTGGCAAATCTACATTGGCAAGAACTATAATTAGAATTCATGATCCGACAGATGGGGATATTCTCATAGGTGATAAGAATTATGCAAAACTTAAACATGAAGAACTTATAAAAGAAAGAAGAAACATTCAAATGATATTTCAAGATCCTTATGCTTCATTAAATCCTAGAATGACAGTTGGAGATATTGTTGCAGAGCCTTTAATTATTTATAAAAAATTAAGGCTTATTGATATGACAAAAAATCAAATAAAAAAAAGAGTTCAAGAACTTTTTGAAATAGTAGGTCTTTCTAGAACGCATATTAATAGATATCCACATGAGTTTTCTGGTGGTCAAAGGCAGAGGATAGGGATAGCAAGGGCATTAGCTTTAAATCCTAAAATTATTTTATGTGATGAACCAGTTTCAGCTCTTGATGTTTCAATACAATCACAAGTTTTGAACTTATTGATTAATTTGCAAAAAGAGTTTGGTTTAACTTATCTTTTTATTTCTCATAATCTTTCTGTTGTAAGACATATTTCAAATAGAATTGCAGTTATGTATCTTGGAAGAATAGTAGAAATATCTGACTATGAAGAGATATATAAAAATCCATTGCATCCTTATACTATTGCTCTCCTTTCTGCAGTTCCAATTCCTAATCCTAGAAAAGAAAAAGAGAGAAAAAGAATAATACTTGAGGGAGATGTTCCTTCTGCTGATAGAGAATTTAAAGGATGTAGATTTTATGATAGATGTTTTAAAAGAATGAATAAATGTATGGACCAAGCTCCAGAATTAAAAGAAGTTAAAAATGGACATTTTGTAGAGTGTTTCCTCTATGAATAAGCTATTTTTTAAAAAAAATTATGTGCAATGAAGCCATATAATTTTTTTTAATATTTTAAAGTTATAATTATAATAAAAAAAATAAAAATATTAAATATTATTATTATAATATTGTTTAATGGGAATAAATTATGAAAGAGAATAAAAATATTAAAATAAATGTTGGGATTCTGGGAGCAACAGGAGCAGTAGGACAGAGATTTTTGTCATTGCTTGAAGATCATCCATTTTTTTATATTACTGATCTTGTGGCATCAGAAAAATCTGCAGGGAAAAAATATGGAGAAGTTGTTAATTGGATAATAGAAAAAAGTTTACCCGAGAAATTTAAAAATTATATTATTAAGGATGTTAATTCTAACTTTGATGCAAGGCTTTTTTTTTCAGCATTAGATTCTTCAGTAGCTGCTGAGATCGAAATGGACTTTATAAAAAAAGGTTATGTAATAATATCTAATGCAAAAAATTTTAGAATGCACGAAAATGTTCCTTTATTACTTGCCGATATAAATCCAGATCATATAAAACTTATTGATTATCAAAATTATGGTAAAGGTTGTATAATTACAAACCCTAATTGTGTTGTATCTGGACTTGCAACATCATTAAAGCCTCTTATAGATAATTTTGAAATTGAATTTGTAAATGTTACTACTATGCAAGCAGTATCTGGTGCAGGCTATCCAGGGGTACCATCTATTGATATATTAGGTAATATTATTCCTTATATAAAAGATGAAGAAAGTAAGATAGAGACAGAGCCTTTAAAAATTTTAGGAAAATTGGAAGAAGAAAATAAAAAAATAAAATTTGCAGATTTTAAAATATTTGCTCAAGCTAATAGAGTTCCTGTATTGAATGGGCATACTGGATCTGTTTTAGTAAAGTTTAAAAATAAAATCAATATTGATGATATTAAGATTTTATATAAAAATTTTGAAACCAAATTTAATTTTCAGAGTAAATTTTTAAATTACAAAGTTATTAGATTTGAGGATAGAGATGATTATCCACAAATAAGATTTGATCTAATGAAGGATTATGGGATGTCAGTATCTATAGGACACTTAAAAAAGAAAGATGATTATTTTATTCATTATTTATTTTTAACACATAATACTATTAGAGGTGCTGCAGGTGCTGCTATTTTAAATGGGGAACTTCTATGTTCAAATAGTGAAAATTTAATAAAATATAATCTTGTTTAATTTTATTTAAAATTAAGATTAAATATTATATAAATGAAAAATATTAAAAAAATTATTTTTATTTATATTTTTTTTATATCTATTATTATAGTGGGATGCAATAGTCTAGTGTTAAACGAGTTCTTTATAAAAAAAGAGCTTGTATTAAGCAAAGTTTACTTTACTTTTGATAATGTGAATTTATATGATAGTGAGAATAATGATGAGAAAAGTAAAATCAATTGGGAAGATTATACAAAAGAAATCTTTATTAAAATATTAAATGAAAGAAAAATTTTTGACAATAAAAAAAATTTTTATAATGATTTTATTATATTAAAAGTTTATATTCCTTCAATTATTTTTAAAAATCCAATTTTATTAATAAAAAATCTTAATAATGACTTTCAAATTATTTTTAAAAATAAAATAATTTATAAACCTGAAGGTAAAAACTCTCAATTAAATTTTCCAATATTTAATTTCTTTATTAGATTGAATAAAGATATCCCTGGTAATTATTTATATATTAAAATTGATCATCCATCAAATCTTTATGATATTAATATTTATTATGGAGAATATGAAAATATTTTAAAAAATTTATTTTATAAAGATTCTTTAATTTTTTTGTCTGGTGTATTTTTTTTTATAAGTGGTTTTTTTATATTTTTTCTATTTTTAATCTTTAAATTGAAAGATAGTTCAATATTTTTTATGTTATTATGTTTTTCTTTTGGTTATATGGGGACTATTGTTCCTGCTTTTAAAGATATATTTTTTAATAAAATTGATTTATTTATATATTTTTATTTATCTTCAATATTTTATATTTATTTATTCCCTTTCTTAATCATAAGAAAATTACTTGGATTAAAGATAAATTTAATAAATTTATATATTTTTTTCTCTTTAGTTATTTTTATTGTATTAAATTTGATATATATAAATAAATATATAAATTATCTATATTTTTTAAATATTCTGCTCTTTGTTTTGCTTTTAAATCTATTAGTTGTTAACTTTTTTATATTAATTAAAAAATATTATGAAGATAATTTTTATAAATTAATTTTTATAAATTTTTTAGTTTTTATTATAGGATTATTATTTTATTTTATAAAAAACTGGTTTTATAATTTGAATTATAATTTTATTTTTGTTTTTTATATAAATTTATTATTAACAATTGTAAATATAGTTTTTTATATTATCAAAAATTATTCAAATTCTTTACTTGATATAGATACTGGCTTATTTAATAAATATTACTTTGAAGGCCAACTTGATAGAAATGTAAAACTTTGTGTAAGAGAAAGAAAACCTTTATCTTTGATAAAATTAGAAATTCAGAATATTAATGAAATATATTTAAAAGAAGGTGAAAAAAAAGCAATAGATTTTCAAAAAGAGCTAGGAAACTTAATAAAATCAATAATAAAAAGATCTGAGGATTATGTAAGTATATGTGGGAGAGGAAAGTTTTATATAGTTTTACCTTTTACTGATATTGATGGTGCAAAAGTTGTAGTTGAAAGGCTCTCTAAATCTATTAAGAATAATCAAAATATAAAAATGGGAGTAAGTTTTATATATCCTAAAGATATTAATGATAAAAATACTTTAATTCAAAAGGCAGATTATGCAGTTCATGTAGCAAAAAAAGAAAATTTAGATTACTACATAAGGTTTTAATGCTTAAATATTTTAATGTTTAAAAATATATAATTTTAATATTGTAAATTTATAAAAATATTTATTAAATATAGAAAAGAGAAAAGGTATATGAGGAATGAATTAAAAAAAAGAAATTATATTCTTAATTCTATTTCATATATTTTCTTAAATATTTTTATTTATAATGTTTTTTTTATATTTAATATTAAAAATATTTCATTTCAAAATATAAATTATATTTTTTACATAATTGGAGGGCTTGTAGCTTTAATATTTTCTATTTCATTAATTGAAACGAATATTTTAGTTTTAAAAAAAAATGCTGATATATCATTAAATATTAAAATAATGGGGCCCTTTTTTGGGAATATATATTCGTTTATAAGATTGTTTTTTTTAGTAATAAGGTTTATACTGATTTTTATTATTCTAAGAAACATAATTTTGGATTTTTTTAATATACAGATTAAAATGATCTATTTTAGTTTAATTTTTATTATCTTACTGTTTTTATTCTTTTTATTTATTTCCAATTTAAAATTTAAAGAGTTTATATCGATAATCTCAAGATATATAATTATTTTCTTTTTAATTTTATTCTTAATTTCAACTTTATATTTGTTTTTCTATTATTTAACAAAAAATAAAATAAATATTGAGCAGGGAAATTTTGTTTATTTTAATAATATGGATCAAATTATTTATTCTCTAAGTATGGTTATTTTTTCATTTTCAACGATTTTAGATCTTTTTATAACTGCTAAAATTGATATAAAGAAAAAAAGATTTTTTCTTATTTATATTATTATTGCAATTTTTGTAATAATAAATATTTTATCTATTTTTATTTATTTTTATGAACTAATATATATAAATTTTGATCTTTTATCTAATTTTATAA
Source organism: Spirochaetota bacterium (assembly GCA_026415295.1). Lineage (NCBI taxonomy): Bacteria > Pseudomonadati > Spirochaetota > Spirochaetota bacterium. The sequence goes on from JAOAHJ010000003.1 coordinate 101,133, forward strand.
AAATAATTTCTATTTTATTTTTAACTTATATTCTTTTTGATAATTTTTTTAGTGGAATTAGGGTTATAGATATTATGATAGAAGAGAAAATATTACCATCTATTGGAGATTATGATAATAAAGAAAAAAATATTTTAACGAGAAATGTCTATTATTTTATAATCTTTTCACTAATTTTCTTATTTATAGTAAACCTAAATTTCATTATCTTAATTAAAACAGCTCTAATATTTTTGATGTTAATTTATTTATTGTCAAATTTATCTTCAATTATTTTAAAAGAAAATTATTCACAAGGAAAATTGTCAAACTTAATTTTATATCCAAAACTTGGTGTATTATTTAATATAATCTCAATAATTTTTTCATTGCTTTTTATAGTTTATTTAATTGATAAAAGTGTACTTTTTTTTACAGTTTTATTATTATTTATTTCTTTTTTAGTTTTTATTTTATATGGTTTGAAAAAAATTGGCAATATTTCATTATTAAAAAATATTGTTGCCAAAGTATTGAATAGAGAAATTGAATTAAAAGATATTGATTACGAAATAGATAAAATTTTATTTTCTGGTGTTACTGAAGTAAAAGATAAGTTTGATTATTATGTTCAAAAATCTGACTTTATAGATATTGAAGAAGATTTTACTCTTGAAGAATTTTTCCTATTTATAAGCGAGATTGTTTCAAAAAAATTAAATATAAATAAAGATGTTATATATAATTTATTTGTAGAAAGAGAAAGAATTTCATCCTGTGCTTTAAATGAATTTGTTGCTATACCTCATATTATTATAGATGGAACAAATAAGTTTGAAATAATTTTTATAAGGGCAAAAAATGGAATACCTTTTAAGGATAAATATAAAGTTAAAGCAATATTTGTTTTAATAGGAACAAGAGATCAGAGAAACTTTCACCTTCAAGTTTTAGCTTCAATTGCTCAACTTGTTATGGATGAAGATTTTGAAGAAAATTGGTTGAGGTATGAAGATATTAACGAATTACGAAAATTTATTCTTAAATATGAAAGAAAAAAACTTTTATAAAAGATTAAGATAATTATTCTTTTTTATTAAAAATAGAACTAACTGCAAAAATTATTCCAATAATAATTAATCCAAAACCCATAATTATATTATTATTAATAGTTTTTGAATAAAAAATTAATGATATAAAAATAATTGCTCCAGCTGGATATAAATAATTTATATTTTTGCTATATAGGTATGCAGTAAAAAAAGATAAACCAGCTATTAATATATAAGTTGGCCAGGTTTTACTTGCAAATTGCCAATTAAAGTAAGTTTCTACAAGAAAAAATATTCCAAGTAAAAATATGTAAGTAGAAGGGATAAGAATTCCAGGGGATTCTTTAGTTGCTTTTGTAGATAAAAAAATTCCACCAATTATTAAAATAAAAGGCCAAAGATTGATCCTAAGATTAAAAAATTGATCGATCAAGATTACCACTCCACATAAGATTAACAAGATCCCAATTAATAAAACATTGTTTTTCATATTTTCTCCTATTTTAATTAAAATTAAATTATTAATAAATTAAAATTTTTTTTAATAAATTTATCAGATAAACTTTAGTTTTCGTAAAAATTATATAATAAATTTAACTTAAATAATAAAATTTAATAAAAAAAGTAATTAAAAATAATTAAAACAGGAATATTGAAATAAATAAAATAATTTTAATTGGATAATAAAATTAATTTTTTAAAAATTAATCATCCATTTAGTTCCTTCTTTACCATCTAATAATTTAATATTATAATTTTTAAGGAGTTCGTCTCTTATTTTATCAGCATTTACAAAATCTTTCATTTTTTTATAATTTAACCTTTCATTTATTTTACTATTTATAAAATCTTCTGTTATATTAATTTCCTTCAAATAAAGGTCTTTAAATTTTTTAATAAAATTAGAGGGTATTTCATTAAAAATATTTAAAACATTTGCTATCTTAATAAAGTGAGCATAAAATTTTAATAGGGGTAGAAGTTTTTCTTTATCATTAATATTTTTTAGTTCTATATATTCATTAATTTTTTTAAATATTTCAGAGAATAACCCCATAGTTTTGGCAGTATTAAAATTATCATCCATATATTCTATGAATTTTGTTTCAAGTTCATTAATGATGTTATCAATAGTAACAAAAGTATTTTTGTTATTGAAGAAGATATAAAAATCATTTTTATTATCATTTAAAATTGATTCTATTTTTTTATAGTAATTTATTTCTGTGATAATATTTTGTTCGTTAAAAATGAAAATATTATTAAATGAATATTTTACGGCTATATCATAAATTTTTTCTAAAGTTGAATAAAAATAGTAAACTCTTTTGGAAGCATTTTTAAAGATTTCAAGAGAGAAATTAATTGGAGAACTATAATGATTTGAAAAAACAATGTATCTAATTACATCAGCTTGATAAAGCTTTAATATATCTTTTATTGTATAAAAATTATTTAGAGATTTGCTCATCTTTTGATTATTTATCATTACAAGTCCATTATGTACCCAGTATTTAGCAAATGGTTTTCCTGAATAAGCTTCACTTTGAGCTATTTCATTTTCATGATGTGGGAAAACCAAATCAATACCACCACCATGTATATCAAGTTGATCACCAAGATATTTCATGGCCATAACAGAACATTCTATATGCCATCCAGGTCTTCCCTTTCCCCATGGAGAATCCCATGCTGGCTCACCTTCTTTAGATGGTTTCCATAAGGAAAAATCAGTAAAATGTTTTTTCCTTTTTTTTTCTTCTTCAGTTTCTCCAGTTTCTAAAGATATATTTTCATCAATTTTAATTTTGGAGAGTTTACCATATTCTGTGAATTTTCTTGTATCAAAAAGAACTTCCCCATCAACTACATATGCAAATTTTTTTTCTATTAAAACTTTGATAAATTCAATAATATCATTTATATGGTCAGTAACTTTAGGTTGAAAATCGGCTTCCCTAACTTTTAAATTAAATAAATCATTTAAGGAATCTTTTATATAATATTCTGTTATTTCAAAAAAAGGTTTTCCTGATTCCTTTGATTTTTTTATAATTTTATCATCAATATCAGTAAAATTTCTAACATATGTAACTTTATAACCTCTATATTGCAAATAGCTTCTTATTATATCAAATATAATTGCTTGATAACCATGTCCTATATGTGCTTCATCATAAACTGTTATTCCACAAGCATACATTTTTACTTCTTTTTCTTTATTTGGAATAAATTCTTCAATTTTTTTTGTTAAAGTATTAAATATTTTAATCATAATTAGATTCCCTTTTTGAATTTATTAATTTATGAAAATTTATTTAATTAAATTTACTTAAAAAATATATAGAATAATAGTTTTTATAGTCAAGAAAAAATAAATTGAAAATTGCAAAAAATAGTTTATTATTAATTTTGTAAAACAAAATGTTAAATTATATTTTCTTATTTTGTTTTATAAATACATGAATTAAAATAAATTGTAGAGGGGGATTAGATGCAAGGTAATTTATCGTTAATTCCCTCTCTCATCGTTTTATTGGTAGGAATTAGTATTGGTTATTTAGTAAGACTTATATATGCTAAAAATAAGCTTGTAAGTTCAGAATTAAAAGCAGAAAAAATATTAAAGGAAGCAAAGGAGGAAGCACAAAGAATAATAGCAAGAGCTGAATCAGAAACAAAAGACATGTTATTAGAGGCTAAAGAGTCTATTATAAAGGAAAAGAAAGAATATGAAAAAGAGTTAAAACAAAAACAATTTGATTTAGCAAATTATGAAAAAAGAATATTGAGGAAAGAGGAACTTGTAGATAAAAAGATTGAAATTATAGAACAAAGGGAGCAAGCTTTAAATGAAAAGGAAAATATATTAAATACAAAAAATATTGAGATTGAAAAAAAATTACAAAGTTTAGAAAGAGAAATAGAGAAAATAGCAGGTCTTACAAAAGAAGAAGCAAAGATTATAATTGAAGAAAAAGCAAAAAAAGAGATTGAATTACAACTTGTAGATTATTATGATAAAATGATTGAAGAGGTAGAATATAAAGCAGAAAAAGAAGCAAGAAATATAATAATTTCAGTGATGGAAAGACTTGCTCCTGAAGTATCAAAAGAAGTGAATATAACCAATATTACCCTACCTGATGATGAGATGAAGGGAAGAATTATAGGAAGAGAAGGAAGAAATATAAGAGCTTTAGAAAATATTTTAGGAGTGGATATTATAATTGATGATACTCCAGAAATAGTAACTATTTCTGGCTTTGATCCTATTAGAAGAGAAATGGCTAAAATGACTCTTTTAAGATTAATAAAAGATGGAAGAATCCATCCTGCTAGAATAGAAGAGGTTTATGATAAAGTTAAACTTGAAATTGAACAGAAGATAATAGAAGAAGGAAATAAAGCTTGTTATGATCTTGGAGTAAACAATGTTCCAGGAGAAATTATTAAATACTTAGGAAGATTATACTTTAGAACCTCTTATGGTCAGAATGTATTAAGCCATTCAAAAGAGGTTGCTAAAATTGCAGCTTTAATTGCTGGTGAGATTGGAGCTAATGTTGAAATTGCTAAGAAAGCAGGACTTTATCATGATATTGGAAAGGTTATTCATAGTGAAGAAGGAAACAAGCATGTTGAAGAAGGTATCAAATTATTAAGAGCAGTAAAAGAATCTGAAGCTGTTATAGAAGCAGTTGCTAATCATCATGAAAATAGTTCTTTTATAGCAGATAATGTGTATAAAAGAAATAAAAATGAGAGCATTGAGGCTATAATAGTGAGGATTGCTGATGCTATTTCTGCATCAAGGCCAGGTGCTAGATTTAATGAGGGAGCTTGGGAAGATTATATTAGAAGAATTGAAGAGCTTGAGAATGAAGCAAAATCATTTCCAGAAGTTGAAAAGGCTTTTGCAATACAAGCAGGAAGAGAAATTAGAGTTTTTGTTAAAATGGATGTACCTGAAGAGAACATTGAAAATATTGCAAAAAATTTAAAGGCTAAAATACAACTGAACAAGAATATTAAATATCCAGGAAGAATAAAAATTACTGTTATTAAAGAATCTAGAATTGTGGAGTACACTGATTGATAATAAAAATACTTGCGATTGGAGATATTGTAGGTAAAAGGGGGAGGGAGATGATAAAAAATTTTCTTCCCTCTATTATTGAAAAAAATAAACCTGATCTAGTAATTGCAAATGGAGAAAATATTTCTGGTGGTATTGGAATAACTATAAAGGATGCTGATTTTCTCTTTCAAAATGGAATAGATGTAATCACTACAGGTAATCATGTATGGAAATATGAAGAAATAAGGGAATATATTGATAAAAATAACAATATTATAAGACCTATAAATTATGGAGATGAAGTTCCAGGTAGAGGATGGGTTTTATTTGAGAAGAATGGAGTTAATTATTTGATTTTAAATTATGTAGGTTCTGTATTTATGGATATCTGTGTTCCTCCATTTTATCACTTTGATAATTTTTATAGAAAAAATTCATATATTTTTGAAAAAGCTGATGTGGTTATAGTGGATTTTCATGCAGAGGCAACTTCAGAAAAAGTTGCGTTTGCACACTTTTTAGATAAAAAAGTAAATTTTATATTTGGAACCCATACTCATGTGCAAACTGCTGATGAAAGATTAATTTCTGAAAAAACTGCCTATATTACTGATATTGGGATGACAGGCTCAGTTGATTCTGTAATAGGATTTAAGACAAGTATTATATCCGAGAAATTTTTAAAACTTATACCTATAAGATATAGAGTTGAAGAACATGGAACAGGCATTTTATCTTCATGTCTTTTTACATGGGATTTTTCAAATAAAAAAGTTCTATCTATAGAGAGAATCAATTTTTATGAATATTTATAATTAATAAATATTAAAATGAGATTGGATAAATTTTTAGTCGAAATAGGAATTGTAGAATCAAGAAATAAAGCTTTGCAGATTATTAAAAAAGGTTTTATTAAAATTAATGGAATTAATATATTAAAACCTTCATTTAAGATTAATTATAGTTTTAATTTAAATGAATTTGAAAATGATAACCATTTAAATATACTCAAAAATGATTTCTTTAATTTGAAAGAAAGCATTTTAGAATTCAAAATAGATAATTTGAATTTTGAAATTAATATTGAGGATATTCATGTTTCTAGAGGTTATTATAAATTAAAATATGCAATAGAAAAGTTTAATTTTATTGTAAAAGATAAGATATTTCTTGATATTGGAGCTTCTACTGGGGGTTTTACTGAAGTTTTATTAGAAAAAGGAGCATCAAAAGTTATAGCAATTGATTCAGGGAGAGCACAACTTCATTATAAATTAAGAAATAATCCAAAAGTTTTTTCTATTGAAAAGATTAATGCAAAATATTTAAAAAGAGAAGATTTACCTCTTTTACCTGATTGTTTTGTAATGGATGTTTCTTTTATTTCAGTTACAAAAATTATATTAAATATAATTGATCTTGTAAAGGAGCAAAAAGGAATAGTTCTTTTTAAACCCCAATATGAACAAGCCTTATTAAGTCAAAAAATTATTAGAAATAAAAAGTTTGAATTTATTGTAAAAAATGAGATTGTAAGGAAAAGTATTCTTGAAGTTTTTTTTGATTGGTGTAAGATAAATGGTATAATTATTGAAAATTATATAGAATCTCCAATAAAAGGTGGAAAAGGAAATATTGAGTATCTTATTTTATTAAGGAAAGATTAAAAATAGTTCTTTTATTAGTTTTTCTAAATAAAAAAAGAAAATATCAATTTCTTTAATATTATTAAATTTGGAAAAAGAAACTCTTAATCCTCCTTCCGAAAAATATTCGGGAAAACCAAGATCAATTTTATAATCTATTTGTTTCTCTTTTTTTGAAGAACAAGCTGAGCTTGTAGAAACAAATATATTAAACTTAGCTAATTCGTTTACTAAAATTTCACTTTTGATATTTTTTATGAAAAATTTTATTATATAAGGAGAAAAAGACATATTTTTCTTATCAATTATACCAGTAGAACTATTATCAGGGTTATTCTCAATAAATTCTTTAGAAAAGAAGAATATATCAAGATCTAATTTTTTTGAAAAATATATCAAATTTTCTAAAAAATATCTTGCTAAATTTCTTACATAAATAAAATCTTCCTCAATTTTATTTTTAATTATTAATTGGTTTTTAATAACTTCATTTATAGAAAGAATAGAAAGTGTATTTTCAGTTGAAGGATAAATTTTTGCTTCCTGGCTACCACCATAAATAATGGGTTTAATTAATTCATTGTTTTTAAGAATAATTATTCCACAACCTCTTAAACTATGAAATTTATGTGAAGAAGCAGTAATAAAATCAATATTTTCAATATTATCAATTTTGTATTTTAAAAAGCCTTGGGTCATGTCACATAATATTAAAGTATTTTTATTAATTTTTTTTATTTCCTTTGAAATTCTATCAATATTAAACTTAAACCCAGTTTCATTATTTATAAATGAAAATATAACAAGACCAGTTTCATTATCAATATGGTTCAATAAATTATCTGTTAATATATTTTCTGATAAGTTATGATCTTTATTTATAGTTTTAAAATAGTCCTTTATAGTTAAGATTTTTGTTCTTACATTTAAATATGGGTATATGTTATTAATTTGTTTAATAGGATTTTTAAGAGATGCATGTTCGAAATTATAAATAATTATATTTTTATTTTTTAAATAATTTCTTAAACCAAATATTATAGCATTGTTTGAATATGTTGCAGATGGTGTAAAAATAACTTTAATATTTGAGTTTTCTATATTATCTGAGGTTCCATTTATATTTAAAATATATTTTAATATATTTACTCTTGTTTCTTCAATTTTTTCTAATATAAATTGGGAATAAATTGAGGATGGATTCATCCAATAGTTTTCAAAATAGTTATTTACTAAATCTTTTAAATAATCATAAGGTTTTGTTGTACTAGCATTATCTAAGTAAATGTAATCAAAATTTATTTTCATTTTTCTAGGTCTTTTCTATTTTTATTTTCAAATTTTTTTAAAAAAATATTTAAAATAACTTTTATTTCTTCATTTTTAATTAAAAGACTTGATAAAATGAAAAGTATAAAAAAGGAAAAACTTAAAAAACAGAATGTTATAAAAACTTTTAAAGATTCAAAATTTAACTTTATGGGATTTACTATTTTAAAATTTTTATTCAAAATATAAAATAAAATGAAAAGCATTAAATTAATTAAAAAATATTTTATTATAGAAATAGTTTTTTCTATGTTTATTTTAGTTTTATTGTTTTTATTGTAGGTTCTATATACAATATTAAAAAAAGATGTTTGTAATATTAAAGAAATAGTGTTTGAAATTGCTACAGTATAAAGTTTAAAAAATGGCATTAAAATTATATTTAGAATAATAAAAATTATAATAGATAGAATACTGTTAATAACTGGAAATCGAATTTTTTTTAATGAATAATAGTAAGATACAAATGTTTTATTTAAAGAAACGAAAAGCATTCCAGGCATATAAAACATAAGCAAATAATTTGAATAATATATATCATTAATAGTGTATTTTCCATGAAAAAATAAAATCTTTAATATTTGTTCACTAAAAGCAAGGAAATAAGCGATAATAGGTAAAGAAATGAAAAATGATAACCTTAATGAATAGTTCAATTCTTCATCTTTTTTTGATATTTCTTTAGAGTGGGAAAAATAAGCTAAGAAGACTTGAGAAAAAGCTTCAGAAAATAGCCCTACAGGAAGAAGATAAAGTCTTTGAGCAATATAAGTATAAGTGTTTGCTCCTTGAAAAAATGATAAAAAAAATGTTGAAAACAAAATATTAATTTGATAAGCAGATGATGATATAAGCGATGTTAAGAAAAGTTTCCAAGATTCCTTTAAATAAATATTTTTAAAATTTATTTTAAACTTTATTTTTATTTTATACTTAATTAGAAAAAGAAACATTATAAGCATTTGAGTTAATCCACTTATAACAACACAGTAAATAAGTGTATAATTATTCAATTTTTTTAATAAAAGCGATATAATAATAATAATAATAAATGTAAAATTAAAATAGACCTGATTAAAATAAGAAGAAAAAAAATGAAATCCTGCGTTTAGAATTGCAGCGATAAATGAAACTATTGAAATAAAAAATAGATAGATAAAAAAATATCTAGTATATAAAATAGTTAGGTTTGTTTTTTCTAAACTAAAGCTTGAAAAACCATAAACTAAAAATGGAACAAACTTGTCTGCAATTATAATTAAGAAAAGAACAGAAAAGAAAAGTATTATAAAAAAATTAGTAAAAAAGGAACTTAAATATTCCTCTTTATCTTTATCATTTTCTATGGAGCAGTAAATAGGAACAAATGAGTTATTTAGTGATCCTTCAGCAAATAGGGATCTAAAAGTATTAGGTATTTTAAAAGCTGCAGTAAATGCATCTAATGTATTTAGTGAAAAATAGTGAGTTGTAAAAGCATCTCTTAGTAAACCTAATATTCTAGAGATAATAATTGCTATTGATGATCTAAATAAATCTTTAATTCTATTTCTTTTTTTTTCCATTTTTAATTCCATATTATTTTATTTTAGATAAAAAAAAGGAAATTATGATTATTATTTATTTGCTTCTTCTTTCTCTTCTTCAATATTAAAAAGTTTTGTTTGAAAACATTCTCTATTTTTGTAAAAAACTTTAATGTAAAATTTGTCACTATAGATTTCTGGAATTTCAAACAAAATATGTTTAGCTTCACCTGGTTTTATGTTAATTTGAGAAAAATTTGGATAAATTATTTCTTTAGAAAAGGAAGTTTCAATAAAAAACGTTGAAGAGTCTATAATCTTTTCTTTAATAGATTTATTTTTTAAATAAAGGTCAAAAAATAAATAATTTTCACTAATTATAAGATCATACTCAATTTCAAAATCTTCAACAATAATTTTATCTTCTGTATTCTCTAACTTCTCTAATGCTGGTCTTGCAACAAAAACATATATAAGAACTATTAAAATTATGTCGAGAAGCAATATAATTAAAGGAATGGTTCTTCTTTTAGGTTGATTCTTTTGGTTTCTTAATGATATTCTTTCTTCATCTTTTAAAAATCTATTTTGATCACTCATAAAATATACCTTATTATTAATTTCCTAAAAGTTTATAAAGCTCTTTTTTTAAGCAATTTATAATAAATGTATAATCATATGAAAATTTTGAAATATTATAATTTTTTTCATATTTTTCTATATTATCAAAAAGATAAAGAACTAAAGCAACAGATTCAAATATATTTAGTTCTTGAGCTAAAAAAGCGGAAATGGCACCTGCAACTAAATCTCCTGTCCCACCTTTTGCAAGTCCTGAATTACAACCTTTATTAATAAGAAATGTATTATATTTTTTGCTATTTATTTTATTTTCAAAATTGTCATTATTAAATTCATTATAATCTTCTCTTATTATTGCAAAAGATTGAAAACTTTTAAGCAAAATAGATATATTATATTTAGTGGAATAATCTACTAATATATTTAATTGATTTTTAATAATATTAGAAATTTCGATTCCAGTAAATTTAGAAAACTCTTTTAGGTGAGGAGTTATGATTATGGAGAATAAATTTGAAAGACAAAACATTAATTCTTTTAATTTATCATCAGTTGATATAAGATTTAGAGCATCAGCATCTAAAATTATAAATTTTTTTGTTATACCATTTAAATTATCTTTTTTTAATTCTAATAAAGTTTTAAATATTTTAATTAACAATTCTTTTTCATCTCCGAACCCTGGACCAATAACAAAGCAATTGCCGTTTTCTAATGTTTGATATGTTAGATTTTTATTGTAAGTATAAGTAATAATTTGAGGAAATGTAGTTTTAATAGATGAATTATGGAAATCGTCTTTTATAAATAGATAAGTTAAACCAGCACCTAAAGAATAAGAGGTTAAACAAGAAAAAATGGAAGCTCCAAGAGTATTTAATAATGAAGAGAATACGTAAACTTTTCCAAAATTACCTTTATTAGAAAAAGGAGATCTAATATTTTTTAATTTATTAATAATAAAATAATTAATAAAATTTTTATTAACATAATAAATTTTTGAGATTGATTTTAAATAATTTTTATTGTTTTTATTTAAATTTGTATAATTTATGAGTTCATTATGCGGAAATTCAATATCAATAAGTTTTATCTTTTCATATTTTTTTCTATTAAATGGTAAAAATAAAGATAATTTATAAAAAGCTAAACATAAAACAAGATCTGATTTAATACTAATATTGTCATAATTCTCTGCAATCCCAGAAGGTACATCAATAGAAATTGTAAAAATATTTTTACTAGTCTTAAAATTGTTCAAATACATAATTATTTTATTGAAAGGATATTTCAACTCATTTTCCGTACCAAATCCAAGTATTGCATCAATAAATAGAGTTATTTCATTAATGTTTTCAACAATATATTTAAGATCCTCATCATTATTAAAATATAAAATGTGAATTCCAAATTTTTTCAAATAATTTTTGTTAAATTTATTTATTATATTTTGCTGATAAATATTTTCATTTGAGTATTTATCATGATTTAAAATTAAGATGTAAAGAGAGTTAAATATTTTTTGATTTATACCATATTTTATGTTATTTATTATTAATTTTCTAGCAAGAGCTAATCCATCCCCTCCATTATTTCCATGACCACAAATTATTAAAATATTCTTTAGTAAATTTTTTTTATTTTTTATTAAATAGTAATATAATTTTGAAGCAGCATTCTCCATTAAAATTAAAGGATTGAAATTTATACTATTTATAAGAAAATTTTCAAAACTCTTAATTTCATCATTTGAAAAAACTATCATAATCTTAATTTTATATTATTTATTATTTTTATTTTTGAGACTGTTGTTTTGCTATTATATCGGTTCCAAAGTAAAATATATCAAATCTATCTTTCTTTTCTGAGTAAGCAATCATACAACCATCTTCTCCTATATAGAATTGGTTTTCACTATAAATAAGATCAGTTTTAACATTAGATTTAAAAAATAATCTTCTTTCTTTATCTAAGATAGATAATTTCATAAATTCTGGTTTATTTATTAATCTTACTATGAAAAATAAATTAGAATATTCATCAATTCCTATAGGTAAGTCTTCAAGAACAGCATATTTCTGATTAGTATTTTTATCTATTTCTATAAGATTTTTTATATAGAATGTTTTTAATGTATTTAGTGAAAAATCTTCTATAAAATAAATTTTGGAGTATACAGGTAATATTTTATCATAAAAAGTAACATAAAAATAAAGGTTTCCATAATAATCTACAAGATAATTTATAATAAAATATTGATATGATTTATCTTTTTCTAAATTTGTTAAAGGCAAGTTTATTGTTGAAAATGTAAAATTTTTTATTATTTCAAAATTTTTATCTATAAGTATAAATTGATATAATGATAATGATTGCATGAAAAGATCATAATTTGGATTATTTGGGATAAGGGAAGAAATAATTAGATTATTGTTTTTCAATATATTAATTGTTGTCAAATATGGGAAAAATGGATTGTTTTCAGAATTTAAAATAATTGTTTCTAAATCTCCAAATTTATTAAATTTCATAAAAAAAACATATATATTTTCGTTATTTAAGGGATCATTATAATTTTCTTTTAACAATGTTTCCGAATTTTTAAAAATATAAAATTTCTTTATGTTATCATTAATATATAATAGATCTATTAAATCTGGATTAGGTACTGAAACTTTAAAAATAATATTTCCTTCAAAGTCAATATAAAAATCATAAACTTCTGGGAAAGGAAATTCTCGTGAGATTTTGGTAGAGATGGTTTCTTTTTCAATAGGATTAAGATATGATTTGTTAATATGTTGATATGATTTTTCTTCCAAATTCTTAATGTTTTGAATTGATTTTTCTTTTTCTTCTTTAATATCTTCTTTTTGTTGAGTATTTTTATTCTCATTTTCTGTAGTAATTTGATTCTCTTGGTTTTTATTATTTATTTCTAACTCATTAATTTTAATATTAGAAATTTTCAATAATTGATCACCTGTTTTTGAAAATTTATAAAATATTTTACTGTATTTATCAAAAAAATAAATAAAATATTGTCTATATTTAATTATTGAAAACTCATATGTTTTATATGGTTCAAAGTCAAAATTAGTTATAGATTCAGTTTTTTCAATTGAAAAAAGTTTTATTGAGTATAGTCTCCTGTTTTCAGAATTACAAGAAAAGAAAAATAGTAGGAAAAAAATACTAACAAAAAAAATCAATTTTTTTAAATTATTCTTGCTATACATTTTAACTTTCATCTAAATATCCCTTTTTTATTGCTCAAAATATGATATTTTTAAAAATATTTTCAACTTTATTCAAACCTATTTTTTTTAAAGATGAAAAAAGTATTAAGTTATCATTAGTTACATTTAAAATTTCTAAAAAATGTTTTTCTTTTATTAGAAGTCTACTTTTTGTTTCTTTATCACATTTTGAAATGATATAAAAAATGGGAATTTTGTAAAATTTAAGAAAATTAATTAATTCAAAATCTAATTCATCAAATTCTCTTCTAATATCATGTAAAAAAAAGGAATACTTAATGGTCTTAATGTTATTAAAATAAAAATTTAAAATATCATTCCAATTTTTTTTTATTAGATTGCTTGTTTTACTGTATCCATATCCCGGCATATCAACTAAACAAAACAAGTTATTAATAAGAAAAAAATTTATAGATGATGTTTTACCTGGTTTTTTTGAAACAAAAGCAAAATTTTTTCTATTTATTAAAGAATTAATAAATGATGATTTTCCTGAATTAGATCTTCCAAATATGAGAAAATCATATTTATGTTTGAATTCTCCAAAATCTTCAATTTTATAAACTGTTTTAATAAGTTTTACATTCTTGAATAAATTTTCCATAAAGTTTTGAAGTAATTAATAATTTTAATTTATGTTTTTAAAATTTTATAAGTTATAATATTAATAAAAAGGAAAATTATGTCACCAATCCATGCAGCAATAAAGGCAGATGCAAATCCTCTTCTACCTAAATTCCAGAAAGTATTTGTTATCCAATAAAATATACCAAATATTATTAAACATATTAGTAGAGAATATATTAATACATTCCTTTTTAAATATGTTCCGATAGAAATAGCTAAAATGGATATAATAAAACCACCTAAAGGTAATGAAAATTTTTGCCAAAATTTTAATTCATTTTCGAAATCAATTATATTAAATTTTCTATAATAATTAATGTTTTTAATAGCTTCTTTTAATGTAATTGTATCAATATCAGTAATACCTCTTGAAAAAAATTCTGGATTTTCTTTTAATTTAATCTCTTTTTGTGGATAATAACTGCTTATTATTTTACCTTCATTAAATTGAAATAAATAAAGATTATAAAAATTCCATATTTGTTTGTTTTCATCGTAAATAGCATAAGATGATTTTATTTGTTTTTCTATATCATTGTTTTTATTAAAATAAATAATTGTAACATTAATTATCTTTTTTTCAGAATTATTATATATGTCAACAAATATAAGATTATTTTCAAGACCTCTTTTTGAAATGTTAACATTATCAAGTGTTATATTCTTTCTAAAAATAATTTCTTCAAGTTTTAATCTTTTTTTTGTCAATTTTGGTAAATAAAAATCTTGTGTAATAATAATAAAAAATGTAAGAATAAATACTGTTATTATGAGTAAAAAGGTGAATTGTAAGTTAGATATTCCCGCGGAATAAATAGCTAATAGTTCATTATTTTGATTCATTGAAGATATTATAAATAATACTGCAAAAAGAATTGATAAAGGGAAAAGCATATAAAATATTTTTGGGGAGTAATATAAATAATATAAAATAATAGTTTTAAATGGAATATTTAAGGCTATGAAATAGTTCATTTTGTCAAAAAATTCAACAATCACATAAATTATTAAGAAAAATATTGATGTAATAATAAAAGGTGGGAAAAATTTTTTTATAATGTAAAAGTTCAATTTTAATGGTAATTTAGTCGACATTTTCAATCCACTTATCAATTTTAATTAATCTTCCTGGGTAGTATGAATTTACAAAATTTTCTATATTTTGAGAAAGTTTACTTAAAAATTCATATGAATTTGAAACAGCTACAAGTCCAATAATACTATTTGTTAAATCGTCAAGTAAGCCTACTTCCGCTATAGATATTTTAAACTTTTCTCTTGTTGATTCAATTAAAGATTTTACTATTCTTCTTTTATCTTTTAATGATTTAGATTCTTCAATATTTATATAAAATTTTATTAATAAAACATGCATATTAAAATAAATATACCAAAAATAGATAATAAATCAATTTAGCAAATATAAATAAAAAAATTTAAAAAAATAATTATTTTAAAAATAATTAAATTATAAAAATCTACCATGGCAATTTTTAAATTTTTTGCCTGAACCACATGGACAAGGATCGTTTCTTCCTATGTTTTTATATGGATTAATATTTTTTTTCTCAGAAGATATTATCCTGTTTTCTAAATTAGGTGGTACTTTATTATTTAAACCATTAATATTTTCATTGTATTTTATATTATTATTAAGAGAAAAAGGTGACACTTCTTGGTGATTGAGAGAGGAAGGTATATATGTATCTTCCTTTATAAGATTAGTGGGTGTTTTTGAAATTTGTAACAAAAATAACAGTTTTATAGAGGATTCTCTAAATTGCTTTAACAAATTTTCAAAAAGTTTATAAGATTCAAATTTATAAATAATTAGTGGATCCTTTCCTGAATATGCTTGGAATGCTATTGAATCTTCAAGTCCATCTATATTTAATAGATGTTCTTTCCAAGAAGAGTCGAGTGAATTAAGTAATATAGCTTTTTTAATAAAGTTATTATCTTCTTCATTCAAATTCGAAAATTTTACTTTTAAGATATTTAATAAAATCTCCATTAAATAATTGATAAAAGAATTTATATCAAATATTTTTGAAAATTCAGTTTGAAATTTTTCACTATTTTCTTCTAATTTAATATTAAATGATTTGTTTAAGAAGTAAATAATTTCATATTTTTCATTTGTAGAAATAGATTTTTTTATATTTTTTTCATTTAATATATCCCACAAAAATTCTTCAAGGTTTTCTTTTATGATAATATCGAGATTTTCATTTTTTAAGATTTTGTCTCTCAAGTTGTATATATAAACTCTCTGTTTATTTAAAACATCATCATATTCAAGAAGATGCTTTCTAATTTCAAAATTTCTATTTTCAACCCTTTTTTGAGCTTTTTCAATAGCTCTAGTTATTAGGGGATGTTCAATTGGCATGTCTTCTTCATATCCTATTGATTGAAGCAATGTTGATAGTCTTTCTGAGCCGAATAATCTCATAAGATCATCTTCTAAAGATATAAAAAACCTAGACTCACCAGGATCTCCTTGTCTTCCAGATCTACCTACTAATTGGTTATCTATTCTTCTAGCTTCATGTCTTTCAGTTCCTATTACATATAATCCACCAGTTTTGATAACAAAATCTCTCTCTTTTTCATCCTCTCCTCCAAGTTTTATATCTGTTCCTCTACCAGCCATATTTGTTGCAATTGTAACAGCATAAGGTTTTCCTGCTTCTTTTATTATCATTGCTTCCTTTTCATGATATTTAGCATTAAGAACTTGATGATTTATTCCTTCTCTTTTGAGTAAAGAAGAAAGCCTTTCTGATTTTTCAACAGAAATTGTTCCAACTAATATTGGTTGTCCTTTTTGATGTGCTCTTTTTATTTCATTAATAATAGCTTTTTCCTTTTCTTTTAATGTTCTATAAATTCTATCTGGATGATCTATTCTTATTAGAGGTTTATTTGTTGGTATCACAACAACTTCAAGTTTATAAATTTTATAAAACTCTTCTTCTTCTGTTTTAGCTGTTCCTGTCATACCAGCAAGTTTTTCATAAAGTCTAAAATAGTTTTGAAATGATATTGTTGCTAAAGTTTGATTTTCTTGTTGAATTGGAACTCCTTCTTTTGCTTCAATTGCTTGATGTAATCCTCCAGAGTATCTTCTTCCAGGAAGTATTCTTCCAGTAAATTCATCTATAATAAGAATTTGTCTATCTTTAATGAGATAATCAACTTCATTATGATATAATTTATGAGCTTTCATAGCTATTTCAGTATGTGATACCCAATTTATATTTTCAGGTTCAAATATAGAAGAGTCTTCTCTAATAAGTTTTTTATTCTTTAGTTCTCTTTCAATTTTTAGAAGTCCTCTTTCGGTTAGTATGACATTTCTACTTTTTTCATCTAGCCTGTATTCTCCATCATCTATAAACCTTTCTACATTACCAACAATTTCTTTAAGGTATTGACCATCTTCATCTTTAGAACATTCATTAAATTCTCCGCTGTTTAAGAGTTTAACAAGAATGGAATTAATTGTTTTGTAAATATCAATATTTTTTTCAGAAGGACCAGAAATAATTAGAGGTGTTCTTGCTTCATCAATAAGAACAGAATCAACTTCATCTATAATAGCATAATAGTGCCCTCTTTGAACTTTTTGCTCAAGATCTATTACCATATTATCTCTTAAATAATCAAAACCAAATTCATTATTTGTACCATATACTATATCGCAACTATAAGCATGCTTTTTGGAACATTCATATATATATGATTCTCCATTTTCGTTTAGTTTTACTTCATATGCTTTATCTGAAGTAATAACTCCTACAGTTCTACCAAGATAAAGATAAATAGGCCCCATCCATAAAGCATCTCTTTTAGCAAGATAATCATTTACTGTTACTAGATGACACGCTTTGCCAGTTAAGGAATGCAAATATAAAGGAATAGTAGCAACAAGTGTTTTCCCTTCACCAGTTTTCATTTCAGCAATTTTATTATCATATAATGCAAGAGCACCTAAAATCTGTACATCAAAATGTCTTAGTTTAATAGTTCTTTTTGAAGCTTCTCTTACTAGTGCTGCTCCTTCTATAATTAAATTGTCTAAATCTTCTCCATTTTGTAACATCTTAATAAATTTTTCTGTTTTTTTTAAAAAGTCATCCCTTGTTAATTGTTGTAGTTCATTTTCAAGTTGGTTTATTTTTAATAAATATGTTTCATATTTTTTAAGTAAACTTTTATTTCTATTAATTAAAAAATTAAAAAATCCCATTTAGAATCCTTGAAAAATTAATTTAATAAAATATAATAAAATTAAGAAAAAAATACAAATGTAAAGTTATTAAAAATTATTGTTTATTTTATATTTGGACCAATATTTATATAAGGAGCTTTATGCAAAATATTTCTTTGAATAATAATAAGAATATTGAGAAGATAGATAATTTTATAAATAATATTTATAATTTACCTCAAATTAAAAATAATTCCTCAATAGATAAAGAAATTCAAATTATTAAGTTTTTAAAAACAAATGCTGAAAATTTAAGAAAAAAATTTAAAGAACCCAGATTTTTCCCAGATGAAGATTATAAGTCTATTATTACATATATACTATATAAAATTGATGATGATTTAAAAAATAAATTGTTAAATGAATTAAATTTTTATATAGATAATTTTATAAATTTTGGAATTTTACCAAAAATAATATCATATTCAGGCTATTTAAATATTGAAGAATTTAAAGTTAAATTAAAAAACATAATAAAAACTATTGTAGACAATCCAAATTCAAGGATTAATTTTAAAGGTGTCTACTATCTTTTAATAAAAGAAAAATTAAAGAATTATTTAAGTAGTATTTTTGAGAAAAGAAAATTTATATTCAATGAACTTGTTAGAGTTCAAAGAAATAATCTTGATTATGAAGAATACTTAAATTATTTAATTTTTGTTTGCTTAGTAAAGAATTTTATTTATACTGATAAAGAACAAAATAGACAGTTTACAAATTTATCAATTAATTCTGAAAAGATAAATTTTTTAGAAAGATCAGTAGTAAATATTAGAAAAATTTTTTCTGAAATAAAAGAGGATATATTTAAAATTTCATTTTTTTCAAATATTGAATTTAATCTAATTCCTAAAAATTATGCTTCTTCTAAATTAATAAATATTTTAAATTTAAGGTATATGGAATATGATCCAGAACTGAAAGTTGAAAGAGGTGCAGAAACTCCAGATAAAAGTTGGTTTCATATAGCAAGATTAAACTCAAAATCTTTGGATTTGGATAAAGACTACTTGGATGAAATGTTTATTATAGCTTCTGAGAATAATTGGTAAAAATATTTATCAAAAAATATTTTTATTTTAAATTTGAGGACATATTATGATTAAGAAAATTAGTGAAAAAAGAAAATCAAAAAGTATATTTTTGAAAGATAATAAAAAACATTTTAGAATAGAAAATAATAAAATTAATAAAATTAGAATAATTGATAATCTTTTTTTAATAATAATTTTATTGAGTATAATTCAAATAATAATTGAAAATTTAAGTTTCATATTAGGTTTAAAAATTAGTTTAAGAAATTTAATTATTTTAAGTGGTGCTTTTTTCGATATTATTTTTTCAATAGAGTTTATAATAAAATCCCTTATTAATATTAAAAATAGGAAGTTCAAAGAGTATTTTTTTTATAATAATGGTTGGATCGATTTTTTTGCTTCCATTCCTGTTTTTATATTTAGTTCATTACCAGCCTTAATTGAGATATATTATACATCTAATATTTTTAATATTAGAATATTTAAATTTCTATATTTGCTAAGATCAGTAAAAATTATTAGAACTTCAAGAGTAATTAGAATTTTGAGGGTTCTTAAGTTATTAGGGAAAATAGAGAATTTAAATTCTGTAATGTTACAGAAAAATATAAATTTTGTGTCAATTATTGTTACTAATTCTATACTTTTAGGGTTTTTAGTAACTAAAATTATATTGCCTTATGACTTTGACAGAATTGAAAAGGAGTTTAAAAATAACATTGAAAATAAAATAAAAGCTTATTTTGAAATTGAGATTAATAAAGTTGGGAAAAATTATGATGAAGATTCTCAAAATAAATTAATTCAAACTATTTTTTCAAGTGAAAATTGTGTAAGTGCTATAAAATATAAGGATAAAGAAATATATAGAAAATTTGATGCAAGTTATATTAATGAATATATAGGGAAAAACAATATGTTTTACATTTCAATTAAAGATTATAATTTTGAAATAATTTTATATGAATTTATAAAATATAAAAACTCTGAAAATTTAATGGTTCTTATTATTGTTTTAATAAATGTGTTAACAATAATATTTTTATATACAAAAAGGTTTTCAACAACAGTTAGTGATCCTGTATATTTACTGTATAAAGGAATAAGAGATCCAAACTATTTTCTTATGATAAAAATCCCTGAAAAATATAAAAATGAAGAAATCTTTGAGTTTGCAAAATTTTTTAATGAAAGATATTTACCAGCTAAATATAAATTATATATAAAAAATAAAGAAAGTTTGAAGGAAAAGCAGAGTTCATCGATAAAACTTGATGATTTAGATAAACTATTATAAAATTATTTTCTTTAATTTAGAATAATTATTTTTAGTTACTTACAAATTTAAAGTGAGTAGTTTTTTTAATTTTTTTATTTAATTATTTTTAGCTGCTTAAATAAATAAATTGTGAATTTAAAATTAAGAAAATGTTCAGTTTCTCTTTAAAGATAAAAGTATTCCCAAAATAATTGATAGAATAGCAGCAAATAAAATTCTAAAGTCTTGTGGTAAGAGGAAAGTTATAGTATGAGCAGGTACCCAGAAAAAGGGTATTGTTTTTTTAAATACAAATCCCCACATTTTATTCCAGTTTACTTCCTTTATCAATTCAAGTATCTTAAATTTTGATATAATAAATTTTCCATTGTTCTTTGCTATGTGTAAATCAGTTAAATTGTGTGTTAACATCATAACTGGTGCAAAAAATATGTTCATAAAGAAAGATATTGTAAAACTTATAAAAATCTTATTTAAACTTAATTTATAAAAGAAATTATTTAGTTTACTTAAAATAATTTTGTTAAAGTTTATTTTATTTGATTGACTATAATAATTATTAATATTTAATAAATATTTTTGCATTGGTTCAATGATTCCTTTTATGGAACCATTATAAAATATTTGAAAAGCAAACCATATAAAAATTCCTAGTATCCCCCATATTATCATTTTAGGAAAAATGCCAAAATTTTTATCTATGTGTATTTTATTTTTAATTCTATAAGAGATTATTTCACCATAGGTTGCAAGTAATGCAAATTTTAAGAAAGATAAAAGAATTGGGAACTTAGAATTAATATGCTTGTAAAAAAGAAAAGTTGATGGTAAAAAAAATATTAAAACTAATAAAGCAAAAATTAAGAGTAGAATAATATCCCCTAATTTCTTATTCATAAAAATCCTTATAAGAAGTCTGAAAAAAATATAAAAAATTATAATTTAATTACAATAAAATAATTATAAAAAATTTCAATTTGAATGATTAATAAAAATATTAAAATAATTAATGCAATAATTAATAATATTAATATAATATTTCAAATATTTAATAAAATTATAAAAAATATTGAATTTATTTTATAATTAACTTGACAATTATATAATTATAAATTATATTAATTATAACATCAATAAAATTAATTAATAAATTAATAATTTTTATTTTAAATATTAATTTATTTATTTTAATTTATAACTGTGTTAATTATTTAAAAATACTTTTTTTATAAATATTATTTTATTAAAAATAAATTGGCTTTTTATAATATTTATTAATAATTTGTTATTAAAATTTTAATTAAAAGAAGGAGGTAATATGATTAAAAAAATTTTAACAAAATGTCCTATATGTGGAGACAAAATGGTTGTTACA
This sequence comes from Spirochaetota bacterium, assembly GCA_026415295.1. Classification (NCBI taxonomy): domain Bacteria; kingdom Pseudomonadati; phylum Spirochaetota; species Spirochaetota bacterium. Next base: position 123,185 of record JAOAHJ010000003.1, read on the forward strand.
TCTTTAAAATGTTTGTCATGTAATGTTGAAATTAGTGGAAATTTTGAGCTTGATGATTTTTTTAAACTCAATAATGAACAACTCTCTTTTTTAAAGTCATTTATTAGGAATAGAGGGAGTATCAAAGATGTTGAGAAAGAACTGGGAATATCGTATCCAACTGTAAGAAATAGACTTGATGAAATTATTGAAACACTTGGTTATAAAGTTGAAAGAGATAGAAATTATGAAAAGAAGAAAAACGAAATATTGCAGAAGCTTGAAAATGGCGAAATTACTTCAAATGAAGCAATTAAAATGCTTAAAGAACTTGAACAAATATAAACTTATTATTTAAAAAAAATTTCCAATATATTTTATAAAATATTTTTTATGTCCTTGCATAGTTTAATAAAAAAAATTTTTAAAAAACTTTTATAAAAAAGGAGAGATAAATGAGAAAAGAAATAATATTAAATGAACTACAATTAGTAAATTTATCGCAAATTAGTGATGATTTAGAGATTTCATTTTACATGGATAGAAATATAAAAGATAAAATAGAAATTATTTATGAAGGTGATTTTGAAAAAGATTATAATATATTCTTAAAAGAGAAAGAAAAAGAAATAAAAATTGAATCAGTTGAAAAAATCAAAATTAATTTATTTAGTTTTAATTATGTAAATAAAAAAAACAATCTTTATGTTACTTTACCACAAAATATATCTATAACTGTAAATTCTAATGGAGGAGATATCATAGTAAATAGAGATGATAAAATTAAAGTTGATCTTAAAAGTATCAAAATTAATACAAAAGCTGGAGATATAAAATTAAAAAGCTTAAACTCTTCTACATCTAAAATTAAAAATGCTGCTGGAGATATAATTATTAATGAATTAAGTTCTTATGAACTTGAAGTTTTTAATCTAGCAGGTGATACTAAAATGGAAAATGTATTTTTCTCAAAATGCGATGTTTCAAATTTAGCTGGTGATTTAAGTATAGATATTATGAATGAAGATTTTAAAAGCATTTTAATCAATTGTAATGCTGGGAGTATTAAAGTAGGTGTTCCTCTTTCAAAACTAAATTATTCTACAAGGGCTCTAGCAGGAAGTGTATCATTTGAAGGAATAAATTATGATTCAAATAGTCCAAGACTTGAAGCTAAATGCTTAGCTGGAGATATAATTGTGTCTTATAAAAGAAATGAAAATTCAAAAAATATTAGGGACATTAATTTAGATGAATTAAAAGTAGGAAATAATAATATTAACAAAAATAATGATGAAAATTTAGGTAAAGAAAAAGATAAAGAAAAAGATAAAGAAAAAGTTTTATCATTACTTTTACAAAATAAAATTAAAGAAAATGAAGCAAAAGAAATTCTAGAATCTTTAGGTTTTTCTAAGGAAGAAATTGATAATTTTTTTGAAGAATATCTATTTCTTAA
>JAOAHJ010000004.1 GCA_026415295.1 Spirochaetota bacterium
ATATTATAATTACACTAAATAAAATAAAAAACTACTAAATATTTTTTGATTTAATAAATTTAAAATTTAAAGAAGATAAATTTAGGTTAATTAAGATTTGAATTAAATAAAAAATGATATAATTTTTATTTATGAAATTAATCAATAGCAATAAAATCAAATTATTTAAGAATTATATTAAAAAAAGAATTTTCTTATTGAAGAATGATATTAAAACTATATATTTTGCTTATCAAAGAAAAGATATTGGTTTATTACCTAAATTAATTGCTTTAATAACAATTAGTTATGCTTTAAGTCCAATAGATCTTATTCCTGATTTTATTCCAATTTTAGGATATGTTGATGATTTTTTAATTTTACCTTTACTTATAATGCTATCAATTAAATTAATTCCAAAGGAAATAATAGATGAATGTAGATTAAAAGCTAAAAATGAAAAGATAGAATTTAAAAAAAATTGGAAAGTTGGTTTTATTATAATTCTTTTTTGGATATTTATTATTTTTTTATTAATATATAAAATTTTTAAGTTAATCGTAATTAAATAAAATTAATAGAAAATTAATTTAAATTAAAAATAATAAATAATAAAAAGAAATTAAAAGTTGATAGTTTATGATATATTTTTTAAAAATTATAATTTCAGCACTTTTAATATTTATTATTTCTGAAATTAGCAAAAAATATCCAAAAGTAGGTGGTTTAATTGCTTCTCTCCCACTAGTGTCTTTAATTTCTATTTTATGGTTGTTTTATGAAACAAGAGATAAACAGAAGGTTATAGATTACTGTAACTCTATATATATCTATATTTTCCCCTCTATTTTTATATTTATATTTTTGCCAATATTTTTAAAATTAAATATAAATTTCTATATTTCTCTTTTAATCTCATCATTTATTTGCATTATATTCTATTCTTTGGTTTATTTTATATTAAATAAAAAATTTTTCTAATTTTTTATTAGATTTATTAATTGTAAATTATTTTATTCTTACCTTCCTTTTTTGCTTTATATAATTTTTCATCAACATATTTTATTGCTTCTTTATAAGTAATTTTTTCTGGAATTTGACTTATACCACATGAAATTGAAAAATTGAAATTGTTGTTATCTATTGTGAGAGTTATATTTTCTATTATTTTTATAATTCTCTTCATTAATTTATAGCAATTGTATACTGAAATATTATTTAAAATTATTAAAAACTCATCACCACCATATCTGATACAAATATCAGATTTTCTAAGATTATTTAAAAAAATTCCTCCCAGTGTTTTTAATGTTTCATCTCCAGCCAGATGTCCATATTTATCATTAATTTCTTTCATATTATCTATATCAACTAAGATATAGACCTGGGTTTTTGATTGAACATGCTGTTCTGAGAAAAGTTCCTCAAATAAGTTTCTATTATATACCCCTGTTAAGGAATCTCTTAGTAATTTATTAAAAGCATAATATTGAATTGAATTATAGGATTTTATTATTTTAATTATAAATGATAAAATGAAATAACTAACAATCAAAAATGTTATTCTAATGATAAATCTCCCCCAATTTATATTTATAGTTTTTTCTGAAAGAATACATGATATTGCATAGATAAGAATTATATAAAAAATTGTTAAATTAATTGAACCTTTGTTAGGTAATAAAGTAAGATATTGCAAAATTAGAATATATCCTAAATAAAAATCAGATCTTATTCCTCCTCTCATTGTTATAATAATTGAAATAATTATAGTATCTATATAGATAGTATATTTCTCTATTTTTCTAAAAGAAATAGAATAAATTGTAAAAATTAAAAATAAATTAAATAATAAATAACTTATTAGTATTGCTTGAACAATTAGAAATGATTTAAAATAATTTGAAAAAAATAGGTTAATTATAGCAGTTGATACAGCTAAAAGTTTATAAAATATTATTTTTTTTTGAAGAATTACTTCATCGTTTATAAATATGTTAGAAAAAAGTGATTCTCTCTCTTTTTTTAATTTTTTATCAATATTCTCTCTATCAAGATATTCTGTTTTTTCTGATATTTTATTGTTTTTGTTATTTTCTTTTTCTTTCATATTTATCATATTATAATCTTTTTTTAAACAATTTAAAATTTAAATTTATTAAGTTTTATTAATCTTGTATATTTTTTTATTTTTATTAATTTAATTAAAAAAAATTAAAGATATGTATGACTGAAGAAAAAAATAACATTATATCAAATAATAGTTTTGGTAAAATAAATATTAAAGATCTTTTCATTACTATCTTTGCTCCAATATTATGGAGTTTAGGTGGTCCTGGGATAAGGTTAGTTTCTGTTTCACCCTGGACAATTATATTTTTTAGATCTATTTCAATGAGTATTACTATTTTTTTCTTTATAATAATGTTTTATAGGAAAAATTGTTTTAAAGTTTTTAAGGATTTAGGTATAGAAGGAACTTGGGTATCAATATTACTAGCTTTAACAACTTTTTTTTATGTTCTTTCAATTTCTAAAACTACAGTTGCTAATGCTCTTTTATTACAAGGGACTGCTCCTATTTGGGCTACTTTGTTTGGTTATATTTTATTAAAAGAAAAAATAAACTTTTCAATTATTTTATCTTTATTCTTTTCTTTTTTTGGAATAATTTTAATTTTGTTCAATAAAAATGAAACAAGTTTACTTGCAAACTTAAATGAGAATTTTTTTAGTTTTGATAATTTTTTCAAAGCCACTTTATCAGGTAAAAATTTATTAGGCAATATTTTTGCTTTAATTACTGGATTTTGTCTTGCAGGTCAAATTTTAATAATAAGAAAAAATCCAACTATAAATCTTATACCAGCTACTGTTGTAGGAGGTTTGTTTGCTGCGATATTATCTTTATTTTTTAGACCTGAGTTTTATATTAAATTCAAAGACTTTACTATATTGTTATTTCTTGGAGCAATTCAGATAGGTTTAGGTTATATTTTATTTTATAGGGGGAGCAAAAATCTACCAGTAAATTTGTCAAGTTTAATAACTTTACTAGAAACATTACTTGGGCCTTTGTGGGTTTTCTTGATCTTTGGGGAGTATATTTCAAAAAATACTATAATAGGTGGTATAATAATTTTAATTTCTTTAATTATTAATTTATATTCATATAAATTAATAAAGTAAAATAATAATATTTATATAAGCATATTTAATATTTAATATTAGATCAAACTTTTCTTATTATTTTTGTTTAACTTTTATATTTTTTTTTAATTTTAAAAATACTATAATTATTAAAGTAGCTAAAAAAATAAATGGCCACAAACTTACTATAAATAGAAATGTGTTTAATAAATATTTAGTTCCAGTTTTAATAGAAGATAAGAGTTTAATAAAAAAATTTGAATTTGATCTATCAAAAATTTCTGCTTCAATATTAACATTAGAATAATTTATATTATTTATTAAATAATTAAACTGGCCTTCAAGAACTTCAATTTCTTCCCTTATTTCCTTTAATGATTTTTCTATCTCTATTATTTCAGATACTTTATCTGTTCTATTAATTAAAAGTAATAATCTTTTTTCAACTTCTTTTTTTAATTTTAACCTTCTATCTATATCAATATATTGTAAAGAAACATCCTCAACAAAAAGATTTTTACTCTCAACTATTAAGAAAAATTTATCTATAATATCTAGAAATTGAAAAATTTTATTTGATGGTATTTTTAAATTAATATTAATCGTTTTGTTTTTATCATTAATTGAATTTATAATTTGATAAGATACTATATAGCCTTCAAAATTTATTGCTAATTCTTCTATTTTTTTATAAAAAAGATCTATATTTTCAACTCTTCCTTTAATATAACTATTATATATTAAAAAATCTTTTTTAATGAAATTTAGAGTATTTGAATTAGAATTATTACTTGAATTTGTAAATGTTTTTTTAATTTCTGAAGTTTTACTAAAATTAGATAAATTGTTTGTATTTTTAAATAATTTAGCATTATTTAAAGGTTTGTAATTTTTACATGAAAGAATTATTAAGGAACAAATAAAATAGAAAAGTACTATAAAACTTAATTTTAATAAATTATTATTATTTTTTAACATAAATTTATTTTAATATAATTTAAGAAAATTAAAAGTCTAATTAAAAAATTTATTGACAAAATATAATTTTTTGTTATATATTTTTTAGCAAATAATGGCGGCGTAGCTCAGATGGTAGAGCAGTCGGCTCATATCCGACCTGTCAGGGGTTCAAGTCCCTTCGCCGCTAATTTCTTAAATCTATAATAAAATAGAAAAATTTAAAAACAATTTTTTGAAATTTTTTGAAAGATAATTGTCTTTGTATAAGAATCTATATAATTTCTAATTTTTTAAAGTTACTTTTTTATTAAAATATATTTTTTTATAAAAGTAGAAATTTTTTACGTTAATATTTTATTTATTTTAATAAATTTAGGAATAGTTAAATAAATATTTTATACTAAATATTAAAATTATATTTAATTTTTTCCGAATATAAATTGATGAATAATTATTCTAGAGGAATCTATTTATTTTTATTTATTTTTTATGTCTTTTTCACTATCTTTTCTTCAATTAATTTAATTTATTTCTTTAATTTACAAAGTGAAATAAAGTATAAAAAGAATATTTTATCTGATTTAGAAAAAGAAAATAACAAATTACTAAGTGAAATCAATTATCTTAAAAATAACTCTAATCTAGAAAGTAACTCAAAAGCTATAATATTTAAAAAAAATAATAATGAAAAATTTATTTTTATTAATAATGAAAAAAAATATAAAGAATATATAAATACAGAAATAAAAAATAGAAGTATTTATATTTTAGTATATATATTTATTAACATAATAATTGGATTTATTATTGTTTATATAAAAATAATAAAAATATTAAATATTAATGGTAAAGAAGTAACAGCAGGCTACTTAATCGAAAAAAAAACAAAATATTATAAAGGTATATAACGAAAGAAACTTAAATAAATTATTTTATTTATTTTCTATATGTTTATCCTGTTTAATCCAATTACTTAAAATCTTTGCTATTAAAATACAAGTTTCATCTATTCTTTTTTGATAGTTTGCAAATTTATATAATTCTAAAGCTTTTAGTATGTTTCCTTTTTTGAAAAGATACAGATCACCTAATCTTATCAAACCATCTATATATTTAGTAAGTTTAAATAGCTTTTCTGCATTAATATAATCTTTTTTATTAAAAAGTTCATTTGCTTTTCTTATGAAATAGATTCTATATTGTGGTTTTAAAAAATCTTCACTTTTCATAAATAAATTATGATTACTATTCTATTTAAAAATTAATATAAAAATTTTAGTTATTCAATATAATAATATAAAATCTTTTTAATAAAAAAACAAATAAAAATTAAATTACAATTTTTAATTTAGAAATCCGATAATATTGACAAAAATGTAAATTACTTTAAAATTATATTAAATGGAAATGGAGTTTATTATGAAAAAAGGGATAAGATTTTTAGTTTTTATAATCTTAATTTTATTAATAGTATTACCAGTTTTAGCGCAGCAACAAGGAAGTAATAAATATCAGCATTTTGTATTTAGATTAAAAATTTGTCAACTATCTAGATATGGTGCCAAGATTCAATATTTTACGTATACAGGTTACGTTAAAACCATATATATTCCATCATCATTTGTTAATAAATTATTATTTATAAAAATTGATCCAAATACTCCATATTCATTTATGCATGTTGTTTTAAATGAAGGTAAGGTTTGGAGAATACACATTTATTTACCAAATATAATGGTTAATGAATATTCTACAATGGATTTATCTGAAGAAGAGATTAAAAAGATTCAAGAAGTAAAAGAGGTACAGATATATTTTTAACTAGGCAAATTCCTTCTTTATTAATTTTTAATAAGTTTTTAATTTTTTTTAGTCAATTTATTTTTTAGGTTTCTTTGTTTATTCAAAAAGAATTTTAAAATAAATATCAGTAAAATTAATATTTATATTTTACTAATTTATTATTTATATTTAATTAAAGTAGTTTAATATGATGAATTTATTTGAATTAAATGATAAACAAAAGGAAGCTGTTTTTTATAACGAAGGACCACTTCTTGTTCTAGCTCCAGCAGGTTCAGGAAAAACAAAAGTTTTAGCATATAAAATTGCTTACCTTATTTATAATAAAAAAGTTTCTTCAAAAAATATTCTTGCTTTAACTTTTACTAACAAAGCATCTAAAGAAATGCAATTTAGAGTTTCTTCTTTATTAAATTGTAATAAATTAGATATTAATATATCTACTTTTCATTCCTTTTTTTATAATATATTAAAAAAAGAAGCCAATTTAATAGGTTATAAAACTAACTTTTCAATATACAATGAGAACGATTGTATAGAACTATTGAATAAAATAATAGAAGAAAATGATTTGGATATAAATGTTTCTATTAGAGAACTTTATATGCAAATAAGTAAATATAAAAATTCACTATTTGAATTGAAATATGAAGACTCTAATCTAAAGAAGATAATAAAACTTTATCAAGAATATCTTCTTTCTTATAATGCTATGGATTTTGATGATATTTTATTAAACTTTTTTAATCTTTTGATTGAAAATAAAACTTTTTATAATAAATACTCTAGTATTTTTAAATATATATTAATTGATGAATATCAAGATACTAATATTATTCAATATAATATTATAAAAAAACTATGTGAAAATGGTTCAATTTTAACATGTGTTGGAGATGATGATCAAAGTATATATGGTTTTAGAGGAGCAAATTATAGAAATATATTTGCACTTGAAAGAGACTTTCCTAACCTCAAAACTATTATATTAACAATTAATTATAGAAATAGTAAAAACATTTTAGAAGCTAGCTATTCTGTAATAAATAAAAATAGATTAAGAAAAATAAAAGAAGTTACTTCTAATAGAGAAATATATGAAAAAATTGTGATATTTAAAAGCAAAAATCCAGAAAACGAAGCTAAATTTGTATATGATATTATTTATGAAAATTTGTATAAAAATGGTATAAAATATCAAGATATAGCTGTTCTTTATAGAAATAATTATCAATCTAGACCTATTGAGGAATTATTCAAAATAAAAAATGTTCCCTATAAAATTTATGGAGAAAAATCATTTTATGAAAGAGAAGAAATAAAAGATATTCTCTCTTATATTTTTTTCCTAGTCAATCCATACGATGAACTATCTTTATTAAAAATTATTAATAAGCCAAAAAGAGGTATTGGGGTTAAGTTGATAAAAAAATTAACAGAAATATCAAAAATTAATAATATAAGTATATTTGATATTATAAAAATTTTATCTAATGATAGATTAAAATTTTCATTCAAAGAGGAAGAAGTAGATAAACTTGTAGAATTTTATAAGCAAATTGAATATTTTATAGTATCAATAAAAAATATTGAAAATATGTATAGAACTTTAAAAGATTTGATAAATGTTATAAAATATGAAGATTATTTAAAAGAAAAATATGATGAAAAAACTTATAATTATAAAATTAAAAACATTAATTCTTTTATTGATTCTTTATTTTATCTTTCAAAAAATTTAAAGGATGAATCAGAGATAACAATTTATGATATTGTAAATAGGCTGAAATTTTTATCTTCAAATGATTTAGAAAAAGACGAAGAAAAAACTGATAGTGTAAATTTAATGACTATTCATTCTTCAAAGGGACTAGAATTTAGAATTGTCATTTTGATTGGAATTGAAGAAGAAATTATTCCTTCTTCTAATTGTTTAAATGATGAAGATTTAGAAGAGGAAAGAAGATTATTTTATGTTGCTATGACTAGAGCCAAGGATAAGCTTTACATTTCTTATAATGAAAAAAGATTTAAGTTTAATAATGAATATGAAACTTACCCTTCCCAATTTCTTGATGATATTCCAGAAGATTTAATATTATATGATTTAAAAGAACATGAGAATAAAGTTTCAGCGGAAGATTTTGCTAGGTTAAAAGATCTTTTAAGAAATTAAATAGAATGGTTTTTATTTTTAAAATTAAAAAATAAATAACAATTTTTTTAATTAAATATAATATTTTTTGAGATAATTTTAATATAATTAAAAAATAATCATAAAATTTTACACTTTAAAATTTCTATAATAAAATTTACTCAATTTCTTCTGTAATTTGTATTGGTACTATTTCTTTAATTATTTTATCAAGTAATCCAATAGTTTTTGAAAAATTAATTATCTCTCCAATAAAATTATCATCAAAAGATGAAGTAAGATTTTTTATTCTTAAATTTTTTTTCTGTTTATAATCATTAATTATTTCTAACAAAATTTTATTTATATAAAAATAATTATTAAATATTTCTTTTATTAATGCCAAACACTTATTATTTATTTCTAATATTTCTTGGTTGGCCAAATTTATAATTGTTTTATTTTTGTTATAAACTTCAGGTTTTTTTAATATTTGGTTGTATGTTTTTTCTAATATTGAGGCTTCCTCTTCAAATTTGTTAATCTTATTTATACTATCATTTAAGTTATGAATTGATTGATTGATTCCAGTGTTAAGATTATCATCTAAAAATATTGCTTTATAAATTATATTAAGTAGAATATTTTTATATTTACCTTCGTAAAATACTATTGTAAATGTTTTTATTATAGAATAAGGCTTTACAAATTCTAAATTTTTTAATCCAGTAGATAAAAAAATATTTGAATAGGTTTCATTATAAAAATTTGAAGTTATTATATCAACTTTATTAAATAGAGCTTTAATAGATTTATCTATATCTTTTAATTTATTGTCTTTTTCAATTTTTTCTATGTGTTCTTTAACTTTTTTTATTTTTTCATCTATTATAAATTTAGATAATCTTTCTTCAAGATTAACAATTTTAGATTTATATTCAATGGATTTATACATAAATTGTAAATATTTTTCAAACTTCATTGGATTAAATCTTACTTTTAATACTTCAAAAATATTCTTTATTTTTTTTCTATAATAATTATTTGAAAATTTTTCTCCTTTAAGAGCATAGTATCTAGATAAATATTTTTGCATAAAAATATCAAAATTTTCATCAGGATTAAAATTAATATTTAAGAAATTTAAATCTGCTAGTAGTTCTTTAAACTTTTCAGAAACTTTTATATCAGAAAAATTAGGGCTATATTTAGGATCTACATTTGAAATTAATTTAGCATCAAAAAGAGAAAGGATGCTAATGAAGTTGAACTCTACAATATCATAGAAAGATTTAAATTCATTTATTAATTTATCTACTTGATTTATAATAATATTTGTTATTTTTTCATTAATAATTTTGAATAATTTATCATAATATAATTTTGTTTTTTCAAGCCCATATTTTTCAAGTACTTTATTAACACTCTCTATCTCTAAAAGATTATAGTAGGTTAAGGTATCTTTATCTAGTAAGTCTTTTAAAAAGTTTTTAACAACAACTTCTTTTGCTGATTTATTTGAGAAAAGGTGTTCAAGTGGTTCTCTAAAATATGAAAGCTCATTTTTTAAGAAATATAAATCTTTAGCAAATGTTTTAAAAATTATTTCTTTTTTAGTATTATAATATTTAGGGGAATCTTTTAAAATTTCTTTCCCTATTCTTTTCAAAATTATTTCAGATGATGGTTGGGTTTTAAAAAGAGATTTAAAAAATTCAGAAAAAAAACTCATTAACGATTTTCTCTTTGTATATAATAATTATATATTAATTAAAAAATAAATTTAATTCCTGTATATTATTTTTATTTTGAAGTTTTCTTTTTATTTTTTGAATATTTTAAGTATTCTTTTCCTTTTGATAATTTATTGAAACCAATAATAGCAAAAAAGATAGATAAACCAAACATAAGAAAGATATAGCCAAGAGTAAAGTTACTAATAAGATATAAAGCATAGAATCCAAGAAAAGATACTAATGATAGAATAATTAATAAAATTCCTAATATTATTTTTAAATAACCATTTTTAAACAATAATATATCCATATTTTCTCCAATTTCTTAATATTTTAGATAAATTTAATTTAATTTTAATTAAAATCAATAATTTATTTTTTAATATTAATATTGACAAAAAAAAATTTATCTGTAAAAAAAATTTATAAAGAATCGTAACTTTTTATTATCCTTAAAATATTTTTATAAGGAGTAATTTTTTATGAAAATAAAATTTTTATTTTTTATTGGTATTATAGTTTTTTTATTTTCTTTTTTTCTTATAGGTTATTCATTTAATAGATTTTATGAGAGTTACTCATATAAAACATCAACATATTTTTATACTGAATTCCCCATAATATCTAATTTTTTAAAAGGAAATGTTAAAGAATATAATTCAAGAATTGACCAAATTTTCTTTTTTATACTGTTAATAGCTTCTATTTATTTTTTTATTTATAGCTTTAAATTAATTGGAGAAAATTTAATATTTAAGAGTGGAAAAACATTAGGGGGAACTATTAAATATTTTCTTATGAGCACATTACTTAAAGGAGTAACAAAGTATCCCTTATTTACATTTATTGTCAGAAGATTTTTATCTATGATACCAATAATGCTTGTTGTTGTTTTTATAACTATTGGTTTAATGGAACTTGCTCCAGGGGATATTTTAACTCAATTTAGATTTAATCCAGAAATTAAAGAAGATGTAATAAAGAAATTAGCTTCTCAGTATGGACTTGATAAGCCATTTATTAGAAAATTTTTAGATTGGATTAAAAGTGTTATAACAAAAGGCGATTTTGGAGAATCTTTAAGTTATAAGAGACCAGTTTATGAATTACTTGCAGATAATTTACCACATACTATATTTCTAAATTTCTTATCAATATTTTTTATCTATGCTTTAGCTATACCTCTTGGTGTAACGGCAGCTTTGAATCAATTTAAATGGAAAGATAGAACTATATCTTTTATAACCTTTATTTTTTTATCAACACCAGTATATTTTTTCGCGATAATGTTGCTTTATTTAGTTTATTGGATTAAAAATGGTTTAGGATGGAAAGATTTTCCTATACCAATTGGAAGTGGTACTCCGTATAACTGGATGGATCTAAGTATTTTCGAAAAAATGAAAAATTATTTTTTTAGAATGATTTTACCAGTTCTTGCAACTTCAATGGGAGGAATAGCATCATTTATTAGATTTATGAGAGGTCAAATGCTTGAAGAACTTAACAAGTTATATATTACAACTGCAAGATCTAAAGGATTGAAAAGAAGTCTAATTGTTTATAAACATGCTTTAAGAAATGCTGTTAACCCATTTGTAACTAATTTTGGTGGTATATTTGCATCTCTTCTATCAGGATCATTATTAACTGAAATTATCTTTAATTTCCCAGGAATAGGTTATATATTGTATCAAGCTTTACAAGCAGAGGATTTATTCCTTGTAATGGGAAACTTTATTTTGTCAGCATTTTTAACTTTATTAGGCATTCTTATATCAGATATTCTATTAACTGTTGTAGATCCAAGAATAAGAATTAGTTAATATCTAAATCTTCTATTAAATTAAAGGAGAAAGAATATGTTAGATTTTGATCTAAATGTAGTAAAAGAAAGAAAAGAAAAATTATATGGAAAAATAAAAAAGGAAACTGATAAACATTTAAGAAAAATAGTAAATTATCAAAAAAAGGAAAGAAAAGAAACTTCATTTACTCTTTTCATAAGAAAATTTAAAAAACATAAACTTGCTGTAATATTTTTTTGGATTTTAATGTTCTTCTATTTTTGTATGTTTTTATCTGGATTTATAGCTCCTTATTCTGCACAATATAAATTTAAAAGGAATTCTTATAATATACCAACAAGGATTCACTTTTTTGATGAAAGAGGAAAGTTTATTGGGCCATATGTTTTTAAATATAAAATGATTAACCCTATATTCAAATCCTATTCAAGAGAAGTTGAAGATGTAGTATTTTATAAAAACAAACAAATAAATATATATGTTAAATACAAAATTAGTTTTTTTGTTAAAGCAGAACCATATAAACTATTCTGGTTTATACCTACAGATATTCATTTGTTTGGTGTTAAAGGAAGTTACGATAGTAAAACAGGTGAGCATCAATATCCTATTTTTCTATTTGGGGCAGATGGTTTAGGTAGGGATATTTTTTCAAGAATATTGCATGGAAGTTGGGTTTCATTAACAGTTGGTTTTCTTGGAACTTTTATTAGTTTAATAATAGCTCTTATTTTAGGTGGAATAGCAGGTTATTTAGGAGGTAAAATAGACTGGTTGATAATGAGATTTTGTGAAATATTATTATTATTCCCTGGTTTTTACTTTTTATTATTTTTAAGATCATTAATTCCAGTTTCCATCCCTCCAGCTCAATCATATATATTAATAGTTACTATTCTTGCAATAATTAGTTTTGGAGGATTAACAAGAATTGTTAGAGGATTTTTTTTATCATTCAAAAATGAAGATTATGTTTTAGCAGCTCAAGCTCAAGGAATATCACAATCAAGAATTATATTTAAACATATTGTTCCTCAACTTTCTTCATACTTAATAGTTAGTGTTTCAATGTCAATACCAGGTTATATTTTAGGTGAAACTGGTTTGTCATTTTTAGGACTTGGAATAACAGAACCATCTGTATCGTGGGGTTTGCTTTTATCTGAATCAAATAATGTAAGTAATGTTTTTTATTATCCATGGATTTTGATTCCTTCGATTTTTATAATATTAACTACAATGTCATTTAATATGATCGGTGATGGTTTGAGAGATGCTTTAGATCCAAGAACAAAAATTTAATTTATAATTTTCTTATAAGTTATTATATAATTGATAAATTATAATAAATTAAAGGATATAAATATGCAGCAAAAAAATAAAGTAATAGAAGTAAAAAATTTGAAAACATACTATTATTTATTTGATCATGTAGCTAAAGCTGTTGATGATGTTTCTTTTGAAATATATGAGGGAGAGACTTTAGGGGTTGTTGGAGAATCTGGTTGTGGGAAATCGCAAACTGCTTTCTCAATTATGAGATTAATTGATAAACCAGGTTATATTATAAATGGTTCAATTTATTATAAAGGGGTAGATTTGCTTGGTCTAACTGAAGATGAAATGTTGACAATCAGAGGTAAAGAGATTTCAATGATATTTCAGGAACCAATGAATTCTTTAAATCCTCTATATACTGTTGGTGATCAAATAAGAGAAATGATATTAAACCATTTGAATATGACAGTTGAAGAAGCTGAAGAAAGATCTATAAAATACTTAGAACTTGTTGGAATTCCAAATCCTGAAAAGAGATTCAATGATTATCCCCATCAACTTTCAGGAGGTATGAGACAAAGAGTTATGATTGCGATGGCTCTTGCTTGTGAGCCCTCATTGTTAATTGCAGATGAGCCTACAACAGCTTTGGATGTTACTATTCAAGCACAAATATTAAAACTTATTGATGAATTAAAATCTAAGGTTAATTCTGCAATTATGTTTATAACTCATGATTTAGGTGTTATAGCCAACTTTGCTGATAGAGTTCAAGTAATGTATGCAGGAAAAATTGTAGAATCTGGAGCAAAAAGAGAGATATTTAAAAATCCACTTCATCCATATTCAAAAGGTTTACTTAATTCTATACCACCTATTGGTTTTACAAAAGAGAAGGGTAAACTTTATCAAATAGAAGGAAATGTTCCTTCACCTAAAAACTTTCCTGAAGGATGTAGGTTTAATACAAGATGTCCTTATGTAAAAGATATATGTAAAGAAAAAAATCCAGATTTAAAAGAAGTTGCACCTGCTCATTATGTAGCTTGTTGGCTATTCTAAATCATTTAAATTCATAGGAGGTTTATTTATGAAAATGTTACAAGTATATAATTTAGTTAAGCATTTCCCATTAAAAGCAGGTGGATTTAGTTTTTCTCAGTTTCAAGTTCATGCAATAAATAATATTAGTTTTTATATAAATGAAGGAGAAACTTTAGGTGTAGTTGGAGAATCGGGTTGTGGTAAAACTACAGCAGGGAGACTTGTTCTTAGAATGTACGAACCTACCTCAGGAGCATGTTATATTGATACAGAAGAAAATATTGTTAAAAAATGTGAAGAGTTGAGACAAATTTATCAAAATAAAAAAGATGAAATAAACAAAATGAAAGCTATGGGTTATAAAATAACCAAAGAGCAACTTAATGATTTTGATAAAATTAAAAAAGAATATGTAAATCTAGCTGATAAATATGATATTTTCCACATGAAACATGATTTATTGAAAAAGAAAAGAAAAGAGATGCAAATTGTTTTTCAAGATCCTTACTCTTCTCTCAATCCTAGAATGTATGTAAAAGATATTATTGCTGAAGGAATAGTAGAACATACAGGTATTCCATGGTCTGAAGCTTATAAGGAGGTGTATAAGCTTTTAGATATAGTAGGTCTTCCATCTCTTTCAGCAAATAAGTATCCACATGAATTTTCTGGTGGTCAAAGACAGAGAATTTCTATTGCAAGAGCTTTAGCAGTTAATCCAAGGTTTATTGTTTGTGATGAAGCCACATCTGCATTAGATGTTTCTATACAAGCACAAATTTTAAATCTTTTAATTGATTTACAAAAAGAATTCAAGTTAACTTATATGTTTATTTCTCATAATTTAACAGTAGTACAATATATGAGTGATAGAATTGCAGTAATGTATCTTGGGAAAATTGTAGAACTTGCATCATCAGATCAACTATATAATAATACAAAGCACCCTTATTCTGTGGCTCTTTTATCAGCTATTCCTGTAGCAGATCCAGATTATAAATTTGAAGTTATTCCTATAGAAGGTGATGTTCCATCTCCTATTTTTTTACCAAAAGGATGTTATTTTAGATCTAGATGTAGATATGCTATTGAAAAATGCGCTATAGAAGAACCACAACTAGAAGATATAGGCAATGGTCACTTAGTAGCTTGTTTTAATCCAATTAAAAATAAAAACGAGATAAAAACAAAATAATAAATAATTTAAAATAATTTTTTTAATATATAGCATTTAATTTTTTTGAGTAAAAGTAATTATGGTTGAAAATAATAACTATAAAGGAGGTTTAGTTTATAGTGAAAAAATATCTAAAACTAAATCTCCTTTTTTAGCACTTTGGAAAACTATATTTTTTGATTCTAAACAGAGAATTTTATTATCAAGATTATTTTTAAGGTCTTTTTTAGCAGGAAAAGATATTCCAAAAATATTTTTTTATAAAAATATTTCAAAAATTAAAAATTTAACATATATGGTTCTTAAATCCTGGGGAGAAGACATAATAAAAATTTTAAAATGCCAAATATATATAAATGGTTTAGATAAAATTGATAAGGAAAGGAATTATCTCTTTATTTCAAACCATTTATCTCCTGTAGATATTCCATTAATCTATTCTACTATTCCTGTTTTAGCAGGATTTGTTTCAAATTATGAACTTTCTTATTTACCTGTTTTTAATTTTTGGATGAAAAAATCTAATGCAGTATTTATTAAATTTGGAGATGAAAAGTCACTAGTAGATTCATTAAAAAAGTTAATAGATAATTTAAAAAATGGTTATAACCAAATATTATTCCCAGAAGGTAGAATGAGTCCAGATGGGTCAGTTCAAAACTTTAATAGAGGAGGCATCTTCTCTGCTTTAATTACAGGAATTCCTATAGTCCCAATGTTTATAAAAGGGACTAGGGAATGTTTGAAACCTGGTGAATTTAATTTTAATCTTTCAGTTCCTCTTTATATAGAATATTTTGATCCTATTGAAACTAATAATATAAGTAGAAATGATAAAAAAAATTTTGTGAACTACCTTTACAATTTATATAAAAAGTTTGAAGAAGAGTTTGAAAATAGAAAAGATAATTTAAAATTGTATAATTTAGAATAATTATTTATAAATTATTAAGGGAATAAATTGTTTATTGGTAATTTAATAAAAAAAAATATAAAAAATTATTTTAATTCATCAGTTGATCTTCATTTGCATTCAAATCTTTCAGATGGCACATATTCGGTAAAAGAAATTTATTTCAATGCTAAAAAGCTTAAAATGAAAATTATTTCAATAAATGACCATGATAATATAATTCCAGAAAATGAATATAACGAATTTTTAAAAGATTCTTCTCTTAAATTAATTAATGGTATTGAAACTTCATCTTTTTTGTATTACAAAGAAAAGAAATTTTCTGTTCATGTTTTAGGATATAAAGTAAAGGATTATAATAAAGTGTTAAAATTAGTTGAGGAATTAAAAAAATTTAGAAGAGAGAGAAATTTAAAGATTTTGAATAAAATGAAAGATTTTTTTTATAAAAATAATATATTATTTGATTTTGAAAGTTTTGAAAGAAATTCTGATTTTAATAAAATTTCTAGATTGCATTATGCAAAAATCTTATTTGATTTAAAAATTGAGAAATCAGTAAAAAAAGCTTTTAAAAAATATTTAACAAGAGATGGGGTACTATATTGTGAAAAGAAAAATTTTGATTTTTTAGAACTTATAAATTATTTAAAAGATTGCTTTGCAAAAGTTTTCCTTGCACATCCTTTTATTTCATTTCCGAAAGAGCTTATATCTAATAAAAAGCAACTTATGAAATATTTTGATAATATTATTTTAAATGGGATTGATGGAATAGAAGTATTTTATCCAGAATTTAAAAGTAATGAAGAAAAAATTTTATATAATTATTGCTTAAAAAATAACATTCCTATCTCTTGTGGTTCAGATTTTCATGGATTAAATAAACCATATATAAAAATTGGAGAAATATCTAAAAATTTGACAACTGAAATAGAAGAAAGAATTATAAATTATTTTATTAATATATAATAGTATTATTATTTAAAATGATAATTAAATTTTCTATATTAAAATAAGGATATTTATTATGAGTGATAAGGAAGAATATAAAGATTTTTTAATAAAAGAGAACCTTTCAAGAATTAAAAACAAAATAATAGTGCTTTCTTGCAAAGGTGGGGTTGGCAAATCAACTATTGCTACTAATATTTCATATGGTTTTGCAATTAAAGGTTTTAAAACTGCAATTTTTGATATAGATATGCATGGTCCATCAATTCCAAAAATGATAGGAAATGAATGTGTTAATCTTGAAGAAAAAAATGAAGATGGAAGGAGTAAGCCTTATAAAGTACTTGAGAATCTTTATGCTTTAAGTATGGGATTTTTTCTTAAAAACACCGATGATCCTTTAATTTGGAGAGGGCCAATAAAAGTAGGACTTTTGAAAAAGTTTTTTTCTGATATTTATTGGCCTGAACTTGATTTACTAGTTATTGATTCTCCACCTGGTACTGGGGATGAGATTATTTCATTATTTAATATTATAGGAAATATTGATGGTGCAATTATTGTATCAACACCCCAAGATATTTCTATGATTGATGTTAGTAAATCTGTAAAATTTTGTAAAATGTTTAATATAAAAATATTAGGGATCATTGAAAATATGTCATATTTTGAATGTCCCAATTGTAAAAATAGGATTAAGGTTTTTGATGGAAATGCTTCAGAAAAATTAAAAGAGTTATATGGCTTAGAGATATTGGGTGAATTACCCTTAGATCCTGATATTTCTAAATGTTCAGATATTGGAAGACCATATATTTATGATTTTGGTAAAAAAGAGGGAGGAATAATTTTTTCTAACATTGTAAATAAGCTAATTGAAAAGATTTATATTTGATTTTTTCAGTTAAATTATTTTTAGTAAAATAAATATTGAGTTTGAAAAATAATAATAAATAGATTAAAAATATTAAAAATGATTTTAAAAGTTAAAAAAACATTTTTATTTTTTATTTTTGTTATGCTTTTATTTTCTTCTTGTAATATTAGTGAAAAAAATTTAATAAAAGATAAAAATGAAATAAAAGAAGAAAAAAAAGAGACAGTTTTAGAAGATTTTAAAGAAGAAATTCCATTAAATTATATAATTAATTATAAATTTATTGATTCTTTTGAATATTCATATGAATACTTTAAAGTAAAAGAAAAATTTCCATTACAAAAAGAAAAGATCTATTTGTATTCTTTTTTATCTTTATTTTATTATATTTTCTCTTTTTATTCTGAAAGTAAAGAATTAAAAAGTTTAAATAAGATTAACGAAAAGATAAATATTGATGATATAAATAATCTATTTTTTGAAATATATTTGGAATATAAACATAATTTTAAAATTTCAAATAATAATATAATATTTGATTATTTCTTTATTTTATCTTTTTTTGTAAAAGGTGATTATTCTTCTTTTATTTTTAGAGTTAATGCTAATGATAAGTTGAAAGAGAAACTAAGTGAGGAAAAAATAGAATTCTTGTATTATCTTGTAGCATTTTCATATTTAAAAATTTATAATATATCTAAATCTTTAGAAAATTTAAAAGAAATTAAAAGAGAATTTTTAGCTAATAAAGTCAAATTATATATAGAATATTTTTTTTATAATAATCTTATAAATTCAAATTTATTATATGAAAAACTTGAAAATTCTGAATATTATATTAAAAATGATGGATATTATTTATTTTCTTTAATCGATCCATTAAAAAAAGAGATTTTTGATAATGTTAAAAAATTTAACTATTTAAATTTTTATAAAGAAGTTAAAACAAAAGAGTCATTGCCATATAGAGTAATATATTTTAAAGGATATTTTTTCGTAGGAACTTTTTTATCTGGTCTTTTTGTTTTTAATCAAAATGGAGAGCTTTATAAATATTATACACCTTACAATTCACAATTAATATCATTATTTATTAGAAATTTTTTTATTTATGAGGATAAGCTTTATATTGTTACATATGAAGGAATAAACGAGGTTATCGTTAATAATGGAAAAGTTGAAATTAGAAAGAATTTAAACTTTCCATTGAAATTAAATTATAATTCTATTTATGAGAATGAAGATTATATAGCTTGTTCAACACATTTTTATGGTGTTTTATTATGGGATAAAAAAAATAAAAAGTTACAAAAAATTTTAGATAAGTCAATATGTGAAACTGTTTTTATATATGGTAATTATTTATTTATAGGGCATCTCCAAAATGGTTTATCTATATATAATATAAAAGAAAAAAAAATAGTTAAATCTAATATTAAGGAAGCAGGGTTAGATATAAAAAGTTTTGAAGTTTACAATAATATGATCTTTATATGTTCTTATAGAAAAGGTGTTTGGATTTTGGATTATAACTTATTAAAAAGTGAAAATAAAATATTAATAAAAAATATTATTCCATCAAATATTATGGATTATATTTTGAAAATAAAAATTGTATTTGATAATTTATATATTATTTCTATAAATGGTGGTATATTAAAATTAAATTTAAAAAATTATAATTTACATTTTGTTAGTTTGTTTGATAAGATTAGGATTACAGATATAAATTACAATGACAATATTTATGTAATTTCAACATATGAACAGGGAGTTTATGCTTTTTTTGGAAATTTTTAAACTAAATAGGATTCAAAAATATCTTTTTAAACAAAATATTTTATATTATATAGGTTCTTTTTTTCTTTTTTTAATGTTATTTTTATTGGGATCTTTAAGATTAATTATAGACTCTATTTTAACGACAAGTTCTATATCTTTTTTTATTATATTGAAGCTTTTACTACTCACAATACCCCAACATATTATGATTTCAGCTCCTGTAGCAATGAATTTGTCTCTTGCTCTTCTATTTGGTAACTTGTCGGTAAATAATGAGATATTAGCAATCAAGAGTTTTGGTATAAATTTAAATGTTTTTATAAAGCCAATTCTCTATTTTTCAATTATAGTTGCTCTTTTTATATATTTTGATATGGAATATTTACTTTCATATTCAAAAAATTTATATCTTGAAGAACTGAATAAACACAGAGTTAAATCAATAGAATCTTCTATACAAGAAAAAAAAGTGGGTAAATATTCTAATTATGAAATATATGTTGATAAAATAGAAAACAATGAAAAAAATAAGAGAAAAGAATTTATTAATATTAAAATATTTGAAAAATCATCAGATTTTCAGAGATTAATTTATTCAAAAAAAGGATATATTCTTGAATTTGATGATGATGATGGAGAACCATCAATAGCACTTTATTTAGAAAATGGTTATGTTGTAAATAACATTTATAATAATGATAAACTTGAATTAATAAAAATTAATTTTTCTAATTTTGTTATATATTTCCCAAAAATTAAATATTATATGAGTGGAGATATTTTAGAAAAACGATTAAAAGATTTAAAAAATGAAATAATACAGATTAATGAAGAAAATAAAAAAATAATACATAATTTACTAAAAGAGAATCCAAATTTAAATATAAAAGAAGTTTTAAAAAGTCCATATAATTATGGATTAAATAGTTCAAGATATATAGAAAGTATATATTATCTTAAAATTGGCATAATCATTTCGACTTTTATTTTTGCTATCTCTGGATACTCTATTGTTAAAGGTTTTAGAAACTTAAATATTGGATTTTCTATTTTTATTTCTTTTATAATGATTATGTTATTTTATGGTGTATTTCTTATTTTTCTAAACTATATGGTTTCAAAAACTAAATTATCAATTCCTGTTTTATATTCAGTGGTTTTAGGATTTCTATTCTTTCTATCCTTAATTTTGATAATAAGAGGAAGAAAATTTTAAATTAATATTACTATAAATATTTTATAAAATATTTTAATATTTTTGTAAATATTATATGATATAATTATATGATTTGTTTAATATATTTATTTATTTAATATTCTTAATTTTAATAATTAAATAAAAAAGCTTTATTTATAAAAAATTTGTATTATTGGGCCAATAAATTGAAGGGTCTCTGTTTCCATTGGACAATGTCCACTTCCATTTATAATATAAAGTTTCTTGAATTTTAATCTTTCTATTATTTTTAAGTTTTCATCATTAAGCTTAACCACATTATCATTTTCACCCCATATAAACACAAACTCTCTATTAATTTCGTATATAAATTCATAAATGTTTATAATATCATTTATATCTAGCATATAGAGGACATTTTCAATTGTTTTAGGTAATATTAGAGGATTTAAATATCCATAAATATCTTTTTCTTGTGGAGATTTATTATATACAAATTTTAGTATTTTTTTGATAGAATCATAATTTAATTGAGTTTTAATAAACTCAACTAAAAACTTTTTTATAAATGATATTTTTAAAAATATATCTGATCTTTTGCTATTATTTATAGCAGGTGAAATTAATATAAATCTATTTTTGAGTAGAATTTTTTTGTATTCTTCATTGTTTGTAACTTCATTTATATTGAAAAAATTAAAAATTTTAAATAGATTTTTACTTTGTTTGATTTTTGATTCAAACAATATTTCAAAATTTTCAATAAAATTTTCATAAAGATAGATGGTATATAAACATATTCTACCGCCCATAGAGTGTCCAAACAATGTCCACTCAATATTTTCTAAATAATAATTTTTATCAAACTCTTTTAAAAGTTTTAAAATTATTAAAGAGAAATCAACCGAAGATAGTTTTATTTTTTTTCTTTCAGAATAACCAAAATTTGGTAAATCAATTGCAAATATAAAAAAAATTTTACTTTTTAAATTATTATTCTTTAAATTTTCATTGTTATTAATTATTTCTAAAAAATTTTCTGAAAAATTCTGATAAGAATATGTTGAACCTGCAAAACCATGAATTAAAAATAATTTTTCAATACATTTTTTGTCAAAATTTTTAATATTTTGGGGATATTTGTAAAATAGTTCATAATTTGTCCAGATTCTATAATGAATTTTTAATTCTGTTCTAATTCCTTTCAATGTGAAAAATTCTATATTTGTATAAAAACTGTTATTAAAGGGGGTTTTATTCTCTTTATTCTGGTTAGAATAAAAAAAGTTTATAATGTTGTCAACATTATTATTTAATTCATTTCCCATTATTATTTTACCATTAAATATTAAATAAAGGATTAATATTGTTAAAAAATTAATAATTTTTATATTTTTTCTGAATTCCATAATTGAACTCAAAATTTTTGTTTTTTGATAAAATAAATATTAAATATTTATTTTATTAAACAATATTATGTTACTTCAAGTTCTATTTTTTCCATAGCAATTGAAGCTTTTTCTTTTAAAAATATATCTACAATAGTTTTTGTAAAAATTGATTCTACAATATTTATTTCTACTATAAAGCAGTTATTTCTTTTTGCAATAAATGGTAAATTATTAGCTGGAGCAACTTCTCCTGAAGTTCCTATTATAATTAATAAATCAGCTTTATTTATTTCATCAATTGATTTTTTAATAGCATCTTCTTTAATAGCTTCACCAAAAAATATAATATCTGGTTTTAATGGAAATTTGCAATAATTACAAAATGGTGGTTTTTCTTCTATAGATATATTTTCTATGTTAAATGTTTTATTGCACTTTAAACAAATGAATTTATTAAGATTACCATGAAATTCTATAACATTTTCACATCCTCCTTCTTGGTGTAGGTTATCAATATTTTGTGTTATTACTGTTTTGACAAACCCTTTTTTATAAAGATTTCCTATTACTATGTGAGCTTTATTAGGTTTAATATTAGAAAAATAATCATAAAATATTTCTTTTATAACTTTCCAGCAACTAAATGGATTATTAAGATAATTATCAATATATAGAAACTCTGGATCGTATTTATTCCATATTCCATCTTTTCCTCTGAATGGAGGAATTCCACTTTCTACAGATATACCAGCTCCTGTAAAAATAATACAGTATTTTGAATCTTTTATTTTTTGTCCAACAATGTTATAAAAGTTCTTTTCCATTTTAGTTTTTTCTAACTTTTAAAATTAAAATCTTTAATTTATTGTTTAATTTTTTATTTTTATATTTCTATTTTTTAAATTTTATTTTATAAACAAATAAAATTTTTATTTTCTTTTAAAATTTTATAAAGAATAATATTTTCATCTTTTCTTTTTAAACCAATTCTAATGAAATCTTTTAATTTAAAATTATAAAGATCTCTAACATTTACAAAATTATTGTTTAATATTTCTAGAAATTTTTGCTTTTCCTTTAGTTTTATTATAAAAAAATTAGTATCAGATTTACAAAACATAAATCTAAAAAATTTCTTTTTCTCTTTTTCTAAAAATTTACAAGTTTCATTCCTAAATTTATCTAAATAATCAATATTTTCAATTATTTTTTCAACCAATAGATATCCACTAGAACCTATACCCCATAAAAGCCTATGTTTTTTAAAAACAGAACTATATTTTTTTGTTAAAACAAAACCTACTCTTATTCCAGGTGTACCTAGAAATTTTGTGAAGGTTTGAATATATATAATGTTGTTGTGGTCAATTTTTTTTATTTTATTTGAAAAAAGTGATTTTTTAAAATCTTCATTAATTTTATAAAAATTATCAGGAATAAAATGTATAAATGCTTCATCAATAATAGTTAAAGTCTCATATTTTTCTATTTCAACTAAAAAATCAAATAAATTTTTATATATTCCTGATGGATTATTAGGGTTTCCTATAATGATAGCAATTTTATTTTTGCTTTTTTTCCTAATTTTTTTTAATTTATCTAAAATAGTTTCTAATTCTAAATCATTTTTATTAAAGTAATTAATTTCATATAATTTATTTGTAGAATTAAATAAAGAAATTTTTTTATATTCTGAATAATTTGGACATGGAATAATAATTTCAAAGTTATTTAAGATATTATTTCCTATAATATGAAAAGCTTCTGTTGCTCCTGCAGTAATAATTGAATAATTGCCAAAATAATTTTGAAAATTATTTTCTATCCACTCTATATAATTGTATTTTCTATCTAAATAATTAAGTTCTTTATAAAAATATTTATTTATAAATTTTGGAGTTAAAGGGTTTATAGAAATTGAGAAATCGGTAAAATTTTTATTTTTTATTCCACCATGATCAATTTTCATAAATAAAAAATTTTTATTACTCAAAATATTAATTAAATTGTAAGAATTTTATTTATTTAATTATTGTTAAGCTAAAAATTGTAAATATAAAAATTAAAAAGATAATAATTTTAAAATGGTTTAATCCAACAATAATATTTTCCATTTCTGGAGGTTTTCCTTCAAATTTATAACAATTAGGTTTTTCAAAACTCAAATTTTGAATACCTGCAAATGCAGACATTGGATAGGTGCCATTTATTTTTATATTACCATATTTTTTAATATATTTTAAACTGTTTAATGGATTAATAGGAATAATAAATATTATGGACAATCGTGCTGGAATAAAGTTTAATATATCATCTGTTCTAGCACAAAATTTTCCAAAAAATTCATATTTTTCATTTCTATATCCAAATAGAGCATCATATGTATTTACAATTCTATATATTATACTTCCATATAGTCCGAATATTAAGAAGTAAAAAATAGGAGCAAGTATACTGTCAGGAATATTCTCTGAAAGACTTTCAAGGGCAGCTGAATAAAGTTGATTTTTATTAAGGTTTTCAACATTTCTACTTACTATTTTGGAAACTTCATTTCTTAATTTAAAAATGTCTCCTGTAATACAATTATTTACATGAATATAGAGTGATCTTATAGAAAATGTAGACTTTAATATTAAAGAATCTATTAAAATCTGTAAGCAAAATATTATTTTATAAACATTTTTATTAAAAATAATAGAAATTATTAATTCTAAGTATTTTTCTATTAATGATTTAAGTAAAAATATTATAAAAATCCAAAAACTTACTTCTATTATTAAAGAAAACATTCCGGAAAAAAAATAGATTGTTTTTCTAATTTTATCTTTTTTAAAATTTATTTTCTCGATAATTTTATAAGTTTTTTTCCCTAAAAACCCCATATAGCAGACAGGGTGAATAATTGAAGGATATTCTCCAAATATAATATCTATAAGAAAAGCTAAAATAAAAACAATAATTTTTTCTATAACTTTTCCTTTTTTTAATTTTATATTTCTAATACTTTTTTTAAAATTTCTGGTTCAAGTCTGTATATTGAACCTTTTCCACCAAAGAAATTATGCTTTTCTATAAGATGTATAGAGAGATCGGTATAATTAATTTCAATATTTTCTGGTAAATATTTTAATTTTATTTCAGTTTTTGGAAAAAATCCTTTATCTTCAAAAGGACATTTTGTTTTGCCTCTGGTTGAATTTACAGAAACAATCCATTTTTTATCAACTTCTACTTCCAATCCATCAAATTCAAATCCTTTTTCCCTAAAGTATTTTAGTTTAGAAACAATCTTTTCAACTGAAATTTCAAGCTGATTTAACAAAGAAATATCTTCAGAAATTATATCAAACAGTGTTCTTTTATCATTACCAAGAAAACCAACAATTGAAAACTTTCCAGGTTTCATGTTTTCTTCTATTTTTTTATATTGAGGTATACCTTTCATATAACCCCTCTTTTTAATAGAATTATTATTAAAATTAATAAATTGTAATATTCTTGATTAAGCAAATTTGTCATAATATATTTTATTAATATCTAGTCCCATTGAAGTTAGAAGTTTTACACAAGCATCTATCATACCTGGACTACCACAAAGATAAGCTTCAAGATTTGAGGTATCTTTAATATATTTTTTTACAGCATCTGTTACAAGGCCAGTTTCACCTTTCCAATCTTCTTCTGGTTTTGGTTCGGAAACGATTGGTATAAAAGTAAAATTTGGAAGTTTTTTTTCAATTTCTTTAAAATATTCAATTAGAAAGAGATCTTTTGTTGTTCTTGCGCCAAAAATAAATAGTGATTTTCTATGGGTAATATTTTTTCTTATCATGTCCAATATAATTGATTTTATTGGCGCCATTCCAGATCCACCAGCAATAAAAACAATATCAGAATCAGTCTCTCTTAAATAAAATTCTCCATAAGGTCCATTTATTGTTAATTTATCACCTACTTTAAGATACTTGTGTATATAAGTTGTGCAGATACCATTTTTTACATATCTTATCATTAATTCTATATTGTTGTACTCATAAGGTTCAGATGATATTGAATATGCTCTATAAACAGTATTTTCTGAAAGTTCATATGGAGGGACTTCTATTTGAATAAACTGACCAGCTTTAAATTCTATTTTATCAGGATTAAGTAATTTTAATTTTAATCCTTTAATGTCATATGTTAGATCAAAAATTTCAACAACCTCTACTTCAAACTTTTTAATATTAAAAAATTCTTCTGGAATAAATATTTCTAAATCTTCTTTAACCTTAAATTGACACGAAAGTCGTATATTTTGATTTATTTCATCTTTAGAAAGCCAAGGAACTTCAGTAGGTAAAATAGTTGTATTTTTTGGCGATAATAATTTAATTTTACATAAACCACAAGCACCTTTTCCTCCACAAGCAGAAGGGATAAAAATATTATTAGATGTAAGAGAAGCTAGTAAACTTTTTCCGCCTTCTACTTCTAAAGTTTTTTTGTTATTAATAATTATTTTTTTTATACCATAATTACCAACTGTTGAATCAATAATAATTATTATTAATGTTAAAATAGAAGTAAAAGTTGAGATTATTAAAATATTTTTTAGAAGATTATAAAATTCTGCTTGAATAATTAAAAAGTAAAACATAATATATCCCTTCTATCTTTTTTATAATTATCATTTATTCATATTTTTATAATGCCTGCAAAACCTGTAAATATTAAGGCCATTATACCAGCTATTATTAATGCTATTCCAGCATTTTCTAATCCCTTTGGTATTTTGTCTAATTTTAACTTTGATCTAATTCCCGCCATAACAATTATTGCAAATGACCACCCAAGTCCTCCACCAAAACCATAAATGACAGAATTTATAAAATTATAATTTCTAATAATCATGAATAAACATACTCCAAGAATAGCACAATTTACAGTTATTAAAGGAAGAAAAATTCCAAGTGAAATGTATAAATTTTCTGAAACTCTTTCAATAATCATTTCTAATATTTGAACAAAAGCAGCTATAACAATAATAAATATAATAAATCTTAAAAATTCTAATTTTAGAGGGACTAAAATAAAGTAGTATACAAGCCAATTTAAGCCAGTTGTAAAAGTCATAACAAAAGTAACAGCAAGACCTAATCCAGCTGAGGTTTTAATATCCTTTGAAACAGCCAAAAAAGAACACATTCCAAGAAAGTTAGTTAATAAAATATTATTTGTTAAAATTGATCCAATAAATATATATAAACTTATTAAATTCATTTTTTATCCTCCTCTCTAATTAAAAAAGCTTTTAGAAACCAAATTAACAAAGCTAAAACAAAGAAACCACCAGGTGCCATTACCATTAATGTCCATTTTGTGAAATTAGGATCTAATACTTGAAATCCAAAAACTGTACCCATTCCTAGCACTTCTCTTATAATAGAAATTGTGATTAAAATAATAGAATATCCAAGACCAGAAGAAAAACCGTCAATAAGTGATAAAAGTGGAGGATTTGATAGAGCAAAAGCTTCTGTTCTCCCAAGAACTATGCAATTAGTAATTATTAATCCAACATAAGGACCTAATTGTCTTGAGATATCTGGTAGAAAAGTTTTTAATATAATATCTATAACTATTACATAAGAAGCTATTATTAAAGTTTCAACCATTAATCTTATTTTAGAAGGAATACTTTTTCGCAATATAGATACAGTTAAGTTTGATAAAGTTGTTGTAAAAATAAGTCCAAAACACATTACTAAGGTATTTTTAACGAAATTTGTAACAGCAAGTGTTGAGCATATTCCAAGTATTTGAACAACTACTGGATTTTTATAAAATAAGTTATCTTTAAATATTTTTGTAATCTCTCCTTTTTTCATAAAATCCTCATTTTTGTAATCTTTTAACTAATGTTAATTTATTAATAATTAAATATTGTTTTATATAATAACACAGATTAATTTAATATAATAAAATTTTATTAAATATTTTATAAAAATTATCTATTCAAAGATCTCTTCAATTATTTTTTTTAATTCAAGGTTAAAAATAGATAAAATATAATTTGTTGTTATAGTTGCTCCAGTTATAGCTTCAATAGTATTTTTATTAATTTGAGAATCTTCTTTTTTTAATTCTAACGGTAATAGTTTCCCTTCAAAACTTCTTTTAAACCAATCTTCAGATATTCTACCACCAAGTCCAGGTGTTTCAGATTGTTTTAAAAACTCTATACCTGTTATACAATTTAAATTCTTTATAAAATTATCATCTATAGTAATAGATGGAATTATTTCTTGATTATATTTAACTCCAATAGTTGCAGTTATTTCACCCCATAATCCTGGTCCTATTACAATAAAAACAATTGAGTAAATTTTTCCATCTTTTATATATTCAAAAATAAGATTAATAAATGTTTTATTATTATTAAAATTATTATTTAAATTTTTAATCATATTTTCAAATTCTTTTTTAAAATTAAAGCTATTAAAAAAAAGATAAAAAGTATGATTTTTGAAATTTATTTTATAGAATAGATTTTTATATATACTTATTAATAAATTTTCATTTCTGCTTTCAAATAAAATATTTAAATTTTTTATTTCTAATTTATATTCTTTTTTTATTTCGTTTAAAATATTTGTATTCTTTTCAAAACCTGAAGATTTTAATAATGCTTTTATAAGAAAAATTTCTTCATTTCTTTTAATTTTCTCTTCAAAAACAAAGTTAACAAAACCTAGAAATCCAATAAAAATAAATGTTATAAAGAATATATATAGTATAGTTTTTATGTTTTCTTTTAATTTACTTTTATTCATAAAAATTTCCTTAAAGCTATTTTTTCTAAAATTAGATAAAAAATTAAGTATTATTATTTATCTTTTATTTATTTTTTGACAAAAAGTATGTCAAGAGTCGGTGCAATCATGTTACCAAAAAGAATTGCAAACATCATTCCTTCTCTCCAATTTGCAAATTCTCTTATTAATACAGTTAAAAATCCAATAATAATTCCATATAAAATTTTAGATTTGTCTTTATTTGGAGATGATACAGGGTCAGTAACCATAAAAAACAGACCGAATAAGAATCCACCAGAAAATATAGCATATATAGGGTTCATAAAGTCATTTTTATTAATTAGATAAAGTATTGTTTGAAAAATTAGAAAAGATAAAAGTGTATGGAAAACTGATTTAATATTTGCAACTTTTTTTATTAATAAAAAAATCCCACAAATTATAATAATTATTGCTGAAGTTTCACCTATTGATCCTGGAATAAAACCAGTAATTAATGATAATAGATTAAAATTTTCTGGTTTAACAAGAGGTGTTGCAGAAGTTATAGAATCATATTTTATTTTTATTAGTTTATTTATAAAATCTGAAATATTTATAGAAAAATTACTTTCTAAATTGATTATTGGGGTTACCCATTTTGAAGTCATTAAAACTCCAAAATTTATATAAATAAAAGCTCTGCCTGTTAAAGCAGGGTTAAAAATATTTCTTCCAAAACCACCAAAAACCATTTTTCCGATTACAATGGCAAAAACAATTCCTATAAGTGAAATATATAAAGGAATTGTGGGAGGTAATGTCAAAGTGTAAAGAAATGAAGTTACAAAAACAGCTTCTGATACTTTTTCATTTTTTTTATATAAAAAAAGGTACTCACATATATAAGCTACTATTGAATTTATTATTAAAAGTATAAGAACTTTTATACCAAAAATTAAAGTTGAGAATAAAATTATAGGAATTAAAGAAATTAAAACAATTGTCATTGGTTTTTGTTTTTGAATTTTCAATAATTCCATAAAATATTTCCTTTTTATAAAATTATAAATATTTTTGATTAAGTAAATCAAAGTTCACATTCCATATTTTTGATTTTGTCTATTTAATAATTGTTTAATTTATAATATAGGCTTAAAATAAATAATCTTTAAAAGTTTATTAATTTTATTGTAAATTGAAGGTATTATTAAATTCAAAATTCAACTTTATTTTATTACAATTTTGTAAAAAGTCAAAAATATATAATAAAAAATTCAATTAAGCTTGACATATAAATATATTTATAATAACTTATTTTTAGTATAATAAAATAATATTTTTTGAATAAAATTTGTTTTTATTTATTTTAAGTTTTAATAAAACAATTTTTGGGTAAATTAATACGAAGAAATTAGTTTGTAGATATTTCTTTGTTTTTGTCTAAAAAATATTAAAAAGGAGTATTTTTTATGAATAATATTTTTCAAGCTGGTGGTATTTTAATGATACCTTTATTTTTAACATCAATTTTTGCTTTTGCAATAATACTTGAAAGATTTGTTTATTATAATAAAATAAATGATTTTAAGGAAAATAATTTTTTAAGATTAAAATCTTTTATATTAGCTAAAAGTTATGATCAATCTATTGCTTATCTTAAAAATTTTAAATCTCCAATTTCAATGATATCTGAAACCTTAATAAAAGAGAAAAATTTAACAAATGTGGACCTTGAACTAGTAGCTGAGCTCGAAAACATAAAAGCTTCAAATAATATTTATAAATTTTTACCTATATTAAAAGTATTACCTAATCTTTCCACAATGCTTGGTCTTTTAGGTACTGTATTGGGAATGATTAAAAATTTTGCAATTGTAGCTCAAGTTGGGACTGGTGACCCAAAAGCTCTTGCATCAGGTATTTCTGAAGCTCTAATTACTACTGCTACTGGATTGTTTATAGCAATTCCTATAATGCTGTTTTATACAATTTTAGAAAACAAAGCTTCAAATATTGAAGATAATATTCAGGTTTATACCAGTGAAATATTAAAATTTTTAAAAGATTAAATGTTAAAATTTTTATAAGTTTATATATATTATAATTGTGGAAATTCAGATAATATTATTGATAATTTTAATTTCTTTTTCTGCTTTTTTTTCTTCTTCTGAAACTGTATTATATCTTGTTAAAGATTATTTTTTTAATAAAAAATCAAAAAATTATAGTATTTATAGTTTTATTAAAAGAAATGAAGAAAATATTCTTCCATTAATTCTTTTTTCAAATACTGTTGTTAATATATTTATAGGTTTGCTAACTGAAAATATAGGGTATAAGTTGTTTCCAACAGATACAAATATTTTTATAATAATAATTGGATCTACTATTATATTGTTGATATTTGGAGAAATACTTCCCAAAAAAATAGGTATTTCCCTACATAAAATTATATATCCTTTCAATTTTTTTATATTATATTATCTTTTTATTTTTCTTAAAAATTTAAATAAAATAATATCCTTCTTTTTGAAACCTTTTTTTAAAATAAAAAAAGAAAATAATTTTATTGAACAAAAGGAGATAATATTAATTTTGAATGATGCTTTTAAAAATAATCTTATTAATTATTATCAATATAAACTTTTTTTAAATGTAATTAATACAAAAAATAGGTTAGTTAAAGATATTATGATTCCATATAAATATGTTTTATTTATAAATGATTCTATGAACCTTAATCAAATCTATTCTATCTTTTTAAGAGAATATAATTTTTTTATACCCGTATATTATCCTGATAAAAATTTTATTTTAGGTTATATAGATAAAAGAGATTTTATAAATTATATTAATGAAGAATATGGAAATATAAGCAATTTATTAAAAATAAATAATGAAAAAGAGAAAACTATTGTTGAGTATTTAATTAAAAAATTTATTCGTAAACCAGAAATTATTTATGAGAAAGCTAATTTATCTAAAGTTTTGGATATAATTTTTAATAAGGGAGAAGAGATAATTTTTGTAATTGATGAATATTTTCAGTTTTCTGGAATAGTTTTCTCAAATTATTTAGTTAATAAAATTTTAAATGTTAATTTAAATAGTAATAAATAATTATTGAAAACTAAAGCAATGAAATTACATTATATTTTTTTATCTTTTATTTTTATTCTTTTAGAAGGTTTTTTTGCTGGTTCAGAAACAGGTTTTTTTTCTCTTGATCTTATACTATTGAAATTTAAAAGTTCATATAATAAATGGGCAGATATACTTCACAAATTTACAAAGAAAAGAGAGAAAATAATTCTTGTATCTCTTCTTGGTACCAATTTTTGTGTTATTGCTTCAACTCAATTGATGAGCTATTCACTTGGAGATATAAAATTTAAGTATTTTTTTATGATGGCAATATTCCCTTTTATTGTTCTTTTTATTGGCGAAATAATTCCAAAATTAATTTTTTCAAGAGTTCCTTTTTATTTATCAAAATATTCATATTACCCATTTAAATTTTTACAAATCATTTTTTATCCTATTATTTTTTTCTTTGAAAAATTCATAAGTATTGTTGATTTATTATTTAATATAAATAGAGAATTAAATGATGAAGTTTCGAAAGACATAGAAAGTTCTTTTATAAGAAAATCAATAAAAGACATTTTTGAAAAAGAGAGTTCAATATTGAATAATATTGTTGAATTTGAAAACCAAAAGATAATTTATTTTAAAAAACCATTTGCATTTTACCAATTAATACATTTTAATGAAGAAGAATTTCAAAATTGTTCTTTAATAAATTTAAAGGATAAAATATTAAATATTTTGAAAACAAAATCTGTTGATTATATTATTCTTATTAAAAAAGATTTTTCTAAAATATTTGGTTATATTGATATTAAAAAAATCTTTAATTTTCTATATTCAAAAGATGAAGATAATAATATAATAAAAGATAAATTTTATATCCTTGAAATACCTATCTATTTATTTGAAAGTTCAAATTTATTAAATTTACTTGAAATTTATAATAAAACCAATTCAAACTTATTTTTTTCAGTAAATCAATATGGTTCAGTTTCTGGTGTAGTAAATATAAACGATATTTTTAATTTATTTTATGGAGATATTTTTTTACAAAGAGAAAATAAAATATTTTATACTGAAAAGGTTTCTGAAAAAGTTTATATTTGTGATTCTAATTTGAATATTAAATATTTAAAAAATTTAATTAATATTGAAATAAAAGAAGGTAGATATTCTACATTAAATGGTTTTTTACAATACTTAACTGGGAAAATACTTTCCCAAGGAGATAAAATAGAATATCAAAATGTTATTTTTGAAGTAATTTCTGTTAATAAAAGGGTTCCAGATAAAATAAAGATTTCTTTAATTTAAATTTTTATCAAGGGTAAAAAATGAAAATTAAAAAGACAAACATTATTAAGTATTTTTTTACAAATGACTCTGGAAAAATCGATGATTTTAAAAAATATTTTAATGTAGATGAAAAATCAAAAATTAAAAAAATAAAAACTATATTAAATGGTCTTGTTAAAGAAAAAGTAATTTATAAAGAGAAAGATTTATATAAACCATATCTTTTTGCTATAGATAAAGATTTACAATATATAATAAAAAAAATAAAAATTAATCCATATTTCCCTAAAAAAGTAATAGACGAAGCAGTTGAAATTTTTCAAAATTATGAAAAAGACATTGAAAATGAAAAAATAAAAAAAGAAAGAGTTAATTTATGTGATTTGTTTACTGTAACCATGGATGGATTGAATGCAAAAGATTTTGATGATGCTATTGCTTTGTTAAAAGAAGACGATAATTATAAACTTTTTGTTCACATTGCTGATGTTTCTCACTATGTTAAAATAGGTTCCAGTCTTGATAAAGAGGCTCTTAAAAGAGGTAATTCCTATTATTTTGCAAAGTGCGTTATTCCAATGTTTCCATTTGAGCTCTCAAATATAGTTTGTTCATTAAATGAAGGAGTTGAAAGACTTACAGTTACGGTTGAATTGATCATTGATAAAAGAGGAGATATTATTAGTTCAAAATTTTATAACTCTATAATTAATGTAAAAAAAAGGATACCTTATGAAATAGGTAATCAGTTAATAAAAGATAAAAATAATCAATATTTTAATTTTCTTAATTTATGTTTGGAATTAAAAAATATACTTTATAAAAAAAGAATAGAAAATAATTCTATAGATTTTGATTTACCAGAAATAGAGATTGAGTTTAAAAAATCAAATATTTATCCTGATAATATTTATAAATATATTAGAGGAGAAACAGAAAGAATAATAGAGGAATTTATGTTGATTGCAAACCAAGCTGTTGCAAAATATCTCCAAGATAAGGCTCCCTTAATATTTAGAGTTCATGATAGCCCACCAGAAGAAAAAAGAGAAATAGTTTATAAATATCTTGA
Source organism: Spirochaetota bacterium (assembly GCA_026415295.1). Taxonomy (NCBI): domain Bacteria; kingdom Pseudomonadati; phylum Spirochaetota; species Spirochaetota bacterium. The sequence goes on from JAOAHJ010000004.1 coordinate 34,404, forward strand.
TTTAATGGGTATTAAAAGACCTAGAAGATATAATCAAAGAGAGATAAATGAAATTTTAGAACTAATAAGAGGGAAAAAAGAGGAAAAGCTATTGTCTTCATACATTTTAAGATCTATGTCCCAAGCTATTTATTCAGATAAAAATATTGGCCATTTTGGTTTAAATTTTGAAGATTATACCCATTTTACATCTCCAATAAGAAGATATTCGGATCTAATTATACATAGAATATTAAAAGCAGTTTTAGCAGGAAAGAGGTCTCCTTATGACGAAAATAAATTGAAAAAGATAGCAGAATATGTTTCTTTTACAGAAAGAAATGCAACAGAAGCTGAAAGAGATTTTTTAAAATTAAAAGGTGCCAAATTTTTAAAAGATAAAAAAAATTTTATATTCAAAGCTTTTGTTTCTGGAATTATAGAAGATGGAATATTTTTTGAGCTCGAAGATTACGGTATTGAAGGTTTTGTTCCTTCTTTTATCCTAAATAAAAAAGGTTATTTTTTTGATAATGAATACTTGGTGTATGTAAAAAAAGATTACAAGGAAGATAGAAATAATCAAAGTATAATTAAACTAGGGGATTATTTTAATGTTTCTATATTTTATATAAATGAAAAAAGAGGTTTTGTTGATCTAAAAATAGAAGAAAAATTAAGTGATTAAATTAAATATAAATTCTAAATTGAAATAAATAAATTTTTGTCTAAGATTTATATAAATTAAAAATAAATTGTAAAATAAAAATAAGGTAGAGTTAATGAGAATTAAAAGAAAACAGAGAGAAAGATCTATTGCTTCTATTGAAATGACCCCCCTTATTGATATGGTTTTTCTATTATTGATATTTTTTTTATTATCAACAACATTAGACAATTTTAGGAGATTAAACATTAAATTACCTTCATCACAGACTGGAGAAAAAGTTAAAACAAAAGATTTATCAATATATATAGATAGGGAAAATAATATATATTTAGAAAATCAAATTGTTTCTTTAAAGATTCTTGATGAAAAATTGAAAAGTATAGATAAAGAAAGCATTTCTACTGTTTTTATTAATGGTGATGAAAATACACAGTATAAAATAATTATCGATATAATGGATATACTGAGAAAAAACGGTTTTTTTAATATATCATTAGGTGTGAAAAGTTATTAATAAAAATAATTAATTAATGAGGTTGGCTTATTAAAAAATATTTTGTTATTTCTTTAATTTTGCATCTTATAATTATTCTTTATTTATTTAATAGAAATATTTATAAAGACTTTAAAAATTCGGAGTTAAATAAAGATATAATAGTTAATATTGTTTTTACAGAAGAATCTGAATCAAATTTAAAGTTGGTAGGGAAGCAAGAAGAAATTATTGGCAAAGTAATTTACGAAAAGAAAGAAAATAAAAATAATACCAAATCCTCTGAGAATAAAATAGAAAAAAAAGAAGAAAATGCTAAAACTTATATTCAGTCAAATTTAGAAAATGAGAAAAAAATTGATATAAATAAGGAGCAACCAGAAGGAAAAGAAGAAAAAAAAGAGCAGGTTGTAGAAGAAGATAAAAGTATACTATCAGAACTTACAACAGTTAAAACTTCATCTGGTGGAGGTACCGAATCATCTGAAATTATATGGGATAATAATGTATCAAGAAAGATTCAGATCAAAATTATTCCTCAAGTACCCGATAGTTTGAAAAAGTTATCAGGAAAATTTATAGTTATAGTATATATTGAAGTTAATAAATTTGGATCTGTAATATTTGTACAAATATACCAGTCATCAGGTATACCTGAACTTGATAATATATGTAAAGAAGTAGTAAGAAAATGGGTTTTTAATATGATTTCTGAAGATAGGATAGATTCTGGGAAAGTTACTTTTATCTTTAATTTTAATTAATATTTATATAAATTTTTTTTGATGAATTTTTAAATTAAAATGCTTTTTGAAATTTTATATTAGGAGAATTTTTTGAAAATATTAGAATTTATAAAATACTTATTTCTTTCTAAAGATAATATTGATTTTAATTTGCAGAAAAAATTAAGAGAAAAGGTATCAATAGAAGATAGTTTTATTTTTAATGATAAAAAATATTATTATAAGATTGATTCTGATGAAGGTTTAGTTTTTTATGATGAAGGTATTAATAAATATCATTTTTTTGGTTATATAAATAATGATAGGGGTAAAAAAATCTTTTATCAATACTGGTTGCTTGACCCATTAAAACCAACTATTTTTTTTATTCATGGTAATGCAGAAAATTCATCTTCTCATCCATTATTCTTATTTTATTTTATAAAAAGAGGTTATAATATTCTTACTTTTGACCAGGAAGGTTATGGATCATCTGATGGCATAAGAGGTACAATTGAAGATTTAGATTATTATTTCCAAAATATAGATTTAGTATATAAATTTTATTATAACAAATTATTATTTTTAAAAAAAGGGGCTTTAAATTTAGTGTCAACTAATGAGCTAAAGGATCCAGAGTTTATATTTATTGGTTTTTCAATGGGAGGTTTTGAAGTATTTTATTATTTGTTTTTATTTTTAACAAAAACTTATATTAATAATAAAAATAACAACAAAAAAAAATGGGATAACTGTGAATTTAGATATTTAAATTCTGTTAAAAAGATTATATTACTATGCCCATGGCTGTACACTCATAAAAGATTAACTAACCATTTTATTTTGTTTTTAATAAGTATATTTTATAAATTTTTTAATCCTTATATTTTACTTTCTCAGAAAACACAAAATGAAATTTTTAAAAAAGGTGAAGAATTTTATATTGAACTTTATAAAAATTTGACTGATAATTATGATTATTTAAAGAGAAGATTTAAAGATAAGAGAATACACAGATTACGATCTATAAGGTGGCTTGCTTATATAACTAAATATCAAAATGATCTTTATAAATATATAAAAAAATTATCTATTTTGTTTAATAATAAAAAAAACAAAAGTGATTTATTAAATTTGAGAAATATTTTAGAATATTATTGTAAGAATATTATTTTTTATATTGGAGAAAATGATATAATAGTTGATCAGAAAAGAATATATAAAATTTCAGAAATAATACAAAGTATAAGTAAAGAAAAAAATTTATATTCTCTCCCTGGTTTTTGTCATGACTTTTTAGATTATGATGAAAAGAGATTAAATATATTTTTGGATCTTTTACAAAAGCATTCTTTATAAATTGAAATATAGTTAAAACAAAATTTAATTGACAATATATAAAAAAAATATTAAATAAAAGTGAAATAAATTTTTCAGGAGAATTTAATGGTTGATAAAAAAGAAATCCATGAAAAATATGATGAGTTAAAAGAATATATACTTAATGTGAAAAATAGTGCTGGTCCTTTAATTAATGTATTACATAAAGCTCAAGAAATATTTGGGTATTTACCAATAGAAGTTCAAAAATTTGTTGCAAGAGAATTAGGTGTTCCGATGTCTCAAGTTTATGGTGTAGTTACATTTTACAACTTTTTTACTATGAAACCTAGAGGTAAATATGTAATAAATGTTTGTTTGGGTACTGCATGTTTTGTTAAAGGAGCTAATAGAGTATTGGAGTATTTTGAAGAAGAACTTGGAGTAAAACATGGTGAAACAACTAAAGATTTGCTTTTTACACTGAGTTCTGCAAGATGTTTTGGTGCTTGCGGACTCGCTCCAGCAATTATGGTTAATGAAGAAGTTTATGGTAATGTTGATAAGAAAAAAGTAAAAGAAATTATTAAAAAATATAAAGAAGAGGGGAAATAGTTCTGGATGAATTATGTCTTCATATAATTGATCTTGTTGAAAATTCAATTTCTGCCAAAAGTACATTAATAAAAATAATAATAGAATTAAATGATAATAAAAATATATTGAAAATTAGAATTGAAGATAATGGGAAAGGAATAGAAAAAGACAAGTTAAATTTAATATTATCGCCTTTTTATACTACAAAACAAGAGAGAGAAAAAAAAGTAGGGCTTGGGCTTCCACTTTTCAAAATGAATGCTCTTTTAACAGGAGGTAATTTTAATATTTTTTCTGAACCAGGGAAAGGAACAATTGTAGAAGCTATCTTTGTTAAAGATAACATTGATAGACAACCACTTGGTAAATTATATGATACTATTTTTACTTTAATTATAGGCCATGAAGATATTAATTTTTATATAAAAATATCTAACAATGAGAAAGAGTTTATTATTGATACTAAGGTGATAAAAGATGAACTGCAAGGTATAAGTTTATCAAATCCTGATGTTATAAATTTTTTAAAAGATTATATTAAGAATGGACTTGAAGAGATAAATTTAAATTGTGAGAAGATTTATTAAAAAAAATAAATATTATAGTAAATATTAATATTTTAATATTTTTTAATATTTTAAGATTAAATAAATGAATTATTTGCAGTTTATTAGCGATATATTTATTAAAAAATTTAAGGGGGAATTATGAAATCACTTGAAGAATTAAGAAAAATAAGAGAAAAAGCACAAGCTGAATTACAGTTGAGAAACAGTGAAGCTAAAATAAAAATAGTAGTTGGAATGGGTACATCTGGTATTGCTGCTGGAGCAAGAGAAGTACTTAAAACATTCGTAGATGAAATATCAAAAAGAGGAATAAAAGATGTTATAGTTACTCAAACAGGTGAAAAAGGTTTATCTTCTGCAGAACCTATAGTTGAAATTGTTGAAGAAGGTAAGGAAAAAATTATATATGGTAATATTGATCCAAAAAAAGCTATAAAAATAATAGAAGATCATATTATTGGTGGTAAAGTAATTAAAGAATTTATGGTTTGATAGTGTTTAAAAAAAAAATAAACAAATATATTTAGGGAGAAAAAGATGGCAGTAAGATTGAATGTTCTTGTTTGTTCTGGGGCTGCTTGTTTATCTGCTAAATCAAAGGAAACAAAGGATGCTCTCTTACATGAAATAGATGCTCATGGTTTAAATTCAGAAGTTCAAATTATAGAAACAGGTTGTATGGGACCATGTCAATTAGGTCCTGTAGTTCTTGTTTATCCAGAAGGTATTTTTTATAAATTTGTAAAAGCTGATGATGCAAAAGAAATTGTAGAACAACATTTCTTAAAAGGAAGACCTGTAAAAAGATTGATGTATGAATCAGATGAAACTAAAGAGGTAATAAAATCGCATAAAGAAATTGATTATTTTGTTAAACAAGAAAAAATAGTTTTAAAAAATTGTGGTATAATTAATCCAGAATCTTTAGAAGAATATATAGCTACAGGTGGATATGAAGCTTTAGGAAAAGTTTTAAGCTCTATGACTCCTGAACAAGTTATAGAAGAGATAAAAGCATCTGGATTAAGAGGTAGAGGAGGAGGTGGTTTCCCAACTGGTTTAAAATGGAGTTTTGTTAAGTCTGCTAAAGGAGATGAAAAGTTTGTTATTTGTAATGCAGATGAAGGAGATCCAGGTGCATTTATGGATAGAAGTGTTCTTGAAGGCGATCCTCATGCTGTAATTGAAGGAATGACAATAGCAGGGTATGCAGTTGGTGCAAAGAAAGGCTATGTTTATGTAAGAGCAGAATATCCTCTTGCAATTAAAAGACTTCAATATGCGATTGAACAAGCAAGGAAATATGAGTTATTAGGTAATAATATATTTAATTCTGGTTTTGATTTTGATCTTGAAATAAGAATAGGGGCAGGTGCTTTTGTTTGTGGTGAAGAGACAGCTTTAATTCATTCAATTGAAGGTAAAAGGGGTATGCCACGGCCTAGACCCCCTTTCCCAGCAAATAAAGGTTTATGGGGGAAACCAACATTGGTTAACAATGTTGAAACTTATGCAAATATAAGACATATAATTTTAAATGGAGCAAAATGGTTTGCTTCAATTGGAACAGAAACTTCTAAAGGAACAAAAGTTTTTGCACTTTCAGGTAAAATAAAAAATTCTGGATTAGCTGAAGTTCCAATGGGAACAACTATAAGAGAATTAATTTATGATATTGGAGGTGGTGTTCCTGGAAACAAAAAACTTAAAGCTGTCCAATTTGGAGGTCCTTCAGGCGGATGTATACCAGCTGAGCATATTGATACTCCCATTGATTATGAATCTTTAATAAAACTTGGTGCTATGATGGGTTCTGGTGGATGCATTGTAATGGATGAATCAAATTGTATGGTTTCTACTGCTAAGTTTTTTCTTGAATTTACAACTTTTGAATCATGTGGAAAATGTGTTCCATGTAGAATTGGCTTAAAACAGATGTATGCAATTCTTGATAAAATAACAAAAGGACAAGGAACCCTGGAAGATTTAGAAAAATTAGAAGAACTTGGGAAAAATATAAATAAAACTGCCTTATGTGGTCTTGGCCAAACAGCTCCAAATCCAGTTTTATCTACCTTAAAATATTTCAAAAATGAATATTTAGATCATATAGAAAAAGGGTACTGTGAAGCAAGAGAATGTCGAGACCTTATTTATTTTGAAATAGATTCTGAGAAATGTAAAAAATGCGGTATATGTGCCAGGAATTGTCCTGTTAATTGTATTTCAGGGGAGATAAGAAAAAAACCTTTTATTATTGATCAAAGTAAATGTATAAAATGTGGAAATTGTTTTGATGTTTGTCCTTTTGATGCTATAAATAAAAATTCTGGAATAAAGATTAATATTTCAAAAGCTATAAAAAAATCTCCTTTAGAAAAAGCTGAAGAAGAGTATTATGAAATTTGATGATTGCTTATATTCTTGAATATTAAAATCAAAAAGTGGCATTGAACAAATAATAAATAAATAATAAAAAATTAATTTTAGTAAAGGAACTGAATAAATAAATTATTCAGTTCCTTTTTTTAAAAAAATTTCAATGTTATAAATTTTTAAATGATATTTGTTTATAAATAAATAACAATTAAAATAATTATCAAATAAATTTTATAAAAAATAATACATAAATATTATTATTATTAAACTTTTACTTTTTTTAATAAAACCTAATTTTAATAAAAAAATAAAAAAAATTATTGACAAAAAAAAATAATAATTTATTCTAAATATGAATTATTAAAATAATTTATGGAGGAACTGTAATGAAAAGAAGAGGTTTATCTTTTCTTTTGGTTGCACTTTTAATGGCTTCTTTTTTAGTTTTATTTGCTGGAAAAGAAGGGCAACCTACACCTGTAGCTGGTTCTCTTGATATGAGTATGTATCAGTTACAAGGAACAAAAGTTATTCAGTATCCTATTACATGGCAAATAGGAACTTATGGTGGCCAATTTAGAGAATCCATTTTAGGAGACCCAAAAACTTTTAATATGGCTGCCTCTGCTGATGCAACATCTAGTTTTATTATTGGTTTAATGTTTGATTCTTTATTTGAAATTGATCCAAATACTAAAGATTTTGTTGGTAATTTAGCTGAATCTTACCAGATAATATTGGATGAAAAATATGGTCAAACTGACCCTCAACTTAAAAAGCCAGCTGGTAAAATGGAAATAGTTGTTAAATTAAGAAGAGATGTTAAGTGGTCTGATGGAAAACCATTTACAGCTGATGATGTTGTTTATTATCACAATAAAGTTATATTGAATGAAAACATTCTTATTAATGGATATAATTCATATTTTTTAACAATGCCTGATAAGACTCAACAACCAATTAAATGTGAAAAAGTTGATCAATATACAGTTAAGTATTTATTCCCAAGAATAATTGCAAACCCATTATTAAGAATCTCTTATGCAGTTATGCCAAAACATATAATTGAACCTGTTATTTCAAAAGATGATGGAAAGACATTCAAAACATTCTGGAATGCTGGAACCAATCCAAAAGAATTTGTTGTTAATGGACCATTTATTGTTGAACAATATATAACTAACTCAATGATTGTAATGACAAGAAATAAAAATTATTGGAAGAAAGATGCAAAAGGTCAAAGACTTCCTTATCTTGATAAGATAGTTATTTCAATAGTAAAAGATCAAAATGCTGATCTTTTAAGATTTAAAAATGGTGAATCTGATATTTATGGAATGAGAGGAGAAGATTATAAGGCTCTTGTCAATGAACAAGATAAATTAGGTATTGATATATGGTCTGGGGGCCCAACACTTGGAACAACTTTCTTTGTATTTAACCAGAATCCAAATAAAGTTCCTGCTCAAAAATTAAGATGGTTTACAAATAAAAAATTTAGACAAGCTTTCTCAATGTTAATAGATAGAGAGACTATAGTTATTAACGTTCTTGATGGTATTGGAGCTCCTCAACTTTCACCAACACCAGTTCAATCTCCTATGTATGATCCTAATGTTAAAAATGTATATATGTATAATCCTGCAAAAGCTAAACAATTCTTTGCTGAGATGGGATGGAAAGATACAAATGGTGATGGTTTCCTTGAAGATGATAAAGGTGTTACAGTTGAATTTGAAATGTTGACAAATGCTGGGAACACTGTAAGAGAAAGAATATTAAATATAGTTAATGAAGAAGCTAAAAAAGCAGGTCTTAAAACAACTGCAAGACCTATAGATTTTAATACTCTTGTTTCAAAGTTAACATCTACATTTGATTGGGAATGTATACAAATTGGTTTAACTGGTTCAAGATATCCAGAAACTGGTGAAAATGTATGGATGCCAGATGGAAACTTACATATGTGGTATCCTTTACAGGAAGATATTTTCAATCCAGCATATCCATGGGAACTTGAAATTGTTAAAAACTTCTTACCATTTAAATATGAAGTTGATCAAGCAAAAAGAAAAGTTTATTGGTCAAATATCTTAAAAATATTATGTGAGGAATTACCACTTATTTATACTGTTCAATCTTTAGGTCTTGTTGCAGTAAAAAGAGGAATTAAAAACTTCTATTATGATGTTGTTATTGGAATTGATAGAAGATATTTATTCTGGGAGAAAAAACAATAATATTTAATTTAATACTTTTTAAAATAAAAATCGCTTAATTATAAAGGGGTTATCTCTTATTGAAAGGGGTAACCCCTTTTTATTTTTGAAAAAATAAAAAAATGATATATATTTTATTAAATCTATAAATATTATTTAGAATTAAGATAATATTTTAGGAGGGGGCTTTGGAAATATTTAAGATTATAAACTATTTTGATTTTTTTTCTTTACTTTTAGTTTTATCAATTTCAATCACTTCGTATTTTAAAGGATTTTTGAAAAAATTGTTTTCTTTAGCTTATATTATTGCTAGTTTTTTATTTACATTTTTTATTTCTGAAAGTATTAAAAAATTTGTTTTTTCAAAATGGGGGAAAATATACTTTTTAGTTATTATTCTATTTTTTCTTGTTTTTTTATTTTTTTATCTTATTTTGAAACTTATATTTAACCCTCTTCTTTCTGGTTATGAAAATAATGCAAATTATTCTTGGATTGGGGGATTGAATAGGAGTCTTGGATTTATAGTAGGATTTGTTGAAGCTTTTATAATAATTATATTAATATTGATTTTATATTATAAATATATAAAGAATCTTCAAATTAAATTTATCAATGATATATTTAGTTCTTCATTTTCTTATAAACTTTTTCTTAGATTGAAAGATATTTTTATTAAATAGAATAAGTTTTTATTATTCAAGCAATAACAAAGTTACAATTAATAATAAAAGAACATTCAAATTTAGTAAGAGTTTTAATATGTTATTAAAAAAGAGATTTGCAGAAAGGTTAAAAGAATTGATAAAATTAAAAAATTTATCAAATAAAGATATAGAAGTCCTTGAAAGGAAAAAATATATTCCTTTAATTGAAGAGATTATTGGAAATGGTTATATTATAAATGATGAAAAAATTAAAATTTATAAGAAAGACAAAATAATTGGAATAAAAATTGGAAATTTAATTATAAAATTAATTTACGATTTAACCTTTGATGATAATTCTAAAACTATGATAATTCCTTTATCTATTGATGAAGGTGATCTATTGATGGTTAAATTGATTGATGAAAAATCTGATATTGAATCTATTTTGAATTATATTATGAGTTATTTAAATGAAAAAGAAAAAAATGTGGTTTTAGAAAATATTAAAAATGTGGATGAAGAGTTATATTGGAAATTTTCAAAAAATTTTCCTCCAATTACAAAGATTTCTGGTATTCTTGATGATATTGTTGCTAAAACTTGTGAAAGAATGAGCAACTTAGAACTTGTTTCAATACTTTCTATAATGGATGGAAAGGAAAGAAGAAAAATTTATAGAAATGTTTCTGAAAATAGAAGTATTATTTTGCAGGAAGAACTCGATTACATAACTTATTTTACAAAAAGTGAAATAAGAAAATCTTTAAATAAATTTTATAAACTTCTTCAACAATTTTTAAATGAAAATTAAAATTTTAATTTATTTCAAATTTAAATTGTGGTGTTTATGGATTTTGATACTATAAGAATTTTAGAATTTAATAAAATAATAGAAGAATTGAGTTTATATTGTAAAACTTTTGATGGAAAAGAAAATATAAAAAATATAAAATTCTATTATGACAAAGATTCTTTAAAAATAGAGCAAGATATTATTGAAGAATTTTATAGTTTAAAAGTTAAAGGAATTAATTACAATCCAATAAATTTAGACTCATTTTCCCAAATTTTTTCTAAAATAGTTGCAGGAATTGTGCCAGAAATTGATGAATTCAAAAATATTTTTGTTTTATTGCAAGAATCGATAAATTTTAGAAACTTTTTTATAAAAAATAAGAATAATTTTATAAATTTCCTTAAAAAGTATAATATTAAGTTTTATGATTTTTCTGATATTTTGGATTTTTTCAATAAAATATTTGATAATGAATTTAATATAAAAGATAGTGCATCTGTAAGATTAAAAGAAATAAGAGTTTTAATTACTAGTATTGAGAGAAAGTTAAGAAACTTAATAGATAGTTATTTTAAGAGATCAGATCTGCAAGAAATACTTGCATCAGATTCATTTATAATTAAAAATAATAAATTTTTAATACCAGTAAAAACAAATTTTAAAGGAAAAATCAAAGGTATAATTTCAGAAATTTCATCATCAGGAAAAACTTTTTTTATAGAAACTTATGAAATGATTGAATTAAATAATAAACTTTTTAGCTTAAAGTCTGAGGAGATTATTGAGATCTATAGAATATTAAGAGAATTATCTATTAATTTAAGAAACGAAATTGATGATATAAAAGCATTTTATGATCAATATATTATTGTTGACATTTATATAGCAAAAGTTTCATATTTTTTTGATAAAAAATGGGAAAGAGCTTTTATTACTGAAAATGAAATTGTGTTAAATGATTGTTATCATCCATTTTTAAAAGATCCTGTAAAAAACAATTTAAAATTTAATAAAGATAAGCCTGTTATTATAATTTCTGGACCAAATACTGGAGGTAAAACTGTATTACTAAAAACTATAGGCTTAATTGCTTTACTTTTTCAAGCTGGTTTTTTTATCCCAACAGGTTATAATTCTAAATTGCCAATATTTAATAATATTTTTATTGATTGTGGAGATGAACAATCTATAGATAGATCTCTTTCAACTTTTTCTTCTCATTTATTAAAAATTGACAAAATAATAAAAAATTCTGACTCAAATTCTCTCGTTTTAATAGATGAAATTGGAACTGGTACATCACCTGAAGAAGGAGAAGCTTTATCTATTGCTATTGTAGAAAAATTAAAAAGTAAGGGTTGTTTTTCTATTATATCTTCTCATTTCGAAAAAGTTAAACTGTTAGGGTTAAAAAATGATAAAATTTTATCTTGTTCGATGAGGTTTGATTCTAAGAATTTAAAACCATTATACATATTTGATCAAAATATATTTGGGCAATCTTTTGCAATTGAAATTGCTGAAAGCTTGAATTTTGATAGTGAAATAATTAATACTGCTAAAAATCTCTTAAAAAGAAAGTTTGATAACTTTTTGGTACTAAAAATAGAAGATATTTTAAATGAGTATAATAGCAAAATAAAGGAATTGGATTTAATTAAGAAAGAATATGAAAAAAAATTGGAGGAAATAAAAAAATTGGAAGAGAAATATAGTAAAGATTCTAAAGAGATTAAAAATGAACTAATTAAAAATTTTTACAATGAGTTTTTAAATTTTAAGAAAGATATAGAAAAAGAGATTAATTTAATTAAAACTAAAGGTTATGATAAATCTATCTCTAAAAACATAACTCAAAAATTTAATCAATTTAGTGAAATGAATTTTATTAAAAATAAAGATGAAGAGGGTCCTTTTAAAAATCAAGTGGAAAATTTAGAAGATTATAAAGATAATAAAAAATTCAAGTTTAATATAGGGGATTTTGTTAAAATTAAAGATTTAAATACTATTGGGAAAGTTTTAGGAATAAAAGGAGATAAAATTAGAGTTAACATAAACAATATTATTTTTGAAACTATTAAGGAAAATCTCCAAATTGTCGATCATAATGATAAGAGAGAAACTTATTCTTTTAATTCATCAAGTAAAAATATAAAATATGAAATTGATTTAAGAGGATTTAAGGTATATGAAGCTGAAGCAAAACTTGATGAATTTTTGGATAAAGCTCTCCTTTCAAATTATGAAAAGCTTTATATCATACATGGAAAGGGAGATGGTATATTAAGTAGATTTGTCCATGAATATTTAAAAAGTAAAAAATTTGTGAAAAGTTTCTCTTTTGCCCCTATCGAGGAAGGAGGAAACGGATGTACAATAGTATTTCTCAAATAGTTAATATTCAAAAGGATATATTAAAATCTCTCTCTGAACAAGAAATTCTAGACATGCTTTATAGAATTTCTTCTAGTAATTGGTTTAAAGGAATTAAGCTTGGAACTGAAGTTGAAGGTAATACTTTTGAAGAAATCAAAACTGTCAGAGAACTTTTCCCAAAGCAAACAATAAAATTTAAAGTTGGTGGAGCTGGAGCTAAAAATGATATTAGAATGGCCTTTATTTTAAGAGTGAATTCAATTATTTTACCTATGGCAGAAACAGAATATGCAATAGAAAATTTTTTAGAAACTTATCAAGAGTTTAGAGATATATTTGGATTTGACATAGATTTATCTATTAATGTTGAAACTATAACTTTGGTTAAAAATTTTGAGAAAATAAAACATTTTCTAAAATATTTTAAACAAGTTACTATAGGTAGGACTGATCTTTCTCAATCGATGAAAGAAGATGTTAATAGTATGAGAGTTCTTGAAATAGTTAAGTATGTAATTGATGTTGTTAGAGGATATAAAAGAGATATTTTAATTTCTATTGGCGGAAAAATTACTCCCAAGGCGTCAAGAAGAATAAATATGTTATGCGATTCAGATTTTTTAAATACTCAATTTGTGTATGTTACAAACAATAAAAATGTAGAAAAAAATATTAGGCTAGCACTAATTTTTGAATCTCTTTTATATACTTTATTTTATAAAAGGAATTTAAGAACAGATTTTGAATTAGATAGATTTATTAATGACCATTATAACAGATTAGAAAAATAAAAATTAAATTAAATTAAAATATATATCTTTCTTAATTAGATTATCATATTTAATTTATAATTATTAATAGATTTATTTATAATTAATAATAAATCAAAATTTAATTTCAAAATATAAAAAATTAAATTAAAAGTGTGTTTTAAAAATTTCTAATCATAATATTATCATATAAAAAATTTATTTAATTTTAATTTTACCTTTTTGATTTTATTAAAAAATCTGATAAATTTTAGTGGAAATTGCAGTTTTATTTAATATTTTATTTATTTAAATGAGGTTTTTAATATGGAAAACTTTAATGTTGTTATTGGAATAGAGATCCATATACAACTTAATACCAAAACTAAAGCTTTTTGCAGATGTTCAACTAGTTCAAATATTCTTAAGCCTAATCAAAATATTTGTCCTATATGTGTTGGTGAGCCTGGTACATTACCAAATGTTAATAGAGAAATAGTTTTAAAAGGAATTAAAATAGGGTTAGCCTTAAATTGTAAAGTAAATAGCATTCTTAAATTTGACAGAAAAAATTATTTCTATCCAGATTTGCCTAAAGGATATCAAATAACACAATATGATATGCCTATTGCTTATGATGGATATATTGAAATACCAGATGAAAACTTGAATTTTAAAAAAATAGGAATTGAAAGGGTTCATTTAGAAGAAGATACTGCAAAAATGCTTCATTATAAAGATTATAATATTACTTATATTGATTTTAATAGAGCTGGAATTCCTCTTGTAGAAATAGTTTCGAAACCAGATATCAAATCACCAGTTGAAGCAGCAAATTATGTAAAACAAATAAAGAGAGAAATAGAATATACAGAGACATCCACATGTTCTTTGGAAGATGGTTCAATGAGATGTGATATTAATGTATCTGTCAATGAACCTGGGAAACCATTATCTTATAAAGTTGAAATAAAGAATCTTAATTCTATATCATCAATTAAAAAAGCTCTTGAATATGAAATAGAACTCCAAAAAAATAAATTAAGAAGAGGAGAAAAAATAGAAACAGAAACAAAACTTTATGATGTTGAAAAGGAGATTACCATTTCAATGAGAAGTAAAGAACTAGCTTCAGATTATAGATATTTTCCTGAACCAGATATACCTCTTGTAAGTATTACCAATGAAATTATAAATGAAGTTAAAGCTAAAATTTATGAATCACCAAATATGAAAATAAAAAGGTTCATAAATGATTACAAAATTTCTTTTTATTATGCAGATATAATAATATCAAGAAAAGATATTGCAAATTATTACGAAGAAGCTGTTTCTATTTCACAAGACCCTGTTAAAACAGCAAATTATCTTATATCAGATATATTTGGGGTATTAAATGATGAAAAGAAAGATTTTTCAGAAAATAAGCTTTCCTCAAAAGATTTTGGTTTGCTCATAAAAAAATTAAATGAGGGCAGCTTTACTCAAAAATCTTTTAAAGAAAACCTACCTAATATTATAAAAGGAAATCTTTCAGTTGATGATTTTTTGAACAAAAACATTAAAATAGTTGATGAAAATTTTATTTCAAGTATAATTGATAAAGTTATAGATAAAGAAAGAGACGATGCAATTAAAAAATATTTAAATGGTAAAACATCAGTTTTTGGTTATTTAGTAGGAGAGATCATGAAAGAGACTAAAGGTCAAGCAGACACTACTATTGTAAATAAAGTTTTAAAGGATAAACTTAACAAAATTGGGAAATAACCTAATTTTTTTTTTATTAAAAAAGAGGTATGCAAATAATAAAAAAACTTTTTATATTTAATAAGGAGTTATAAATTTATGAATAGTAATATAAATAATAAGAGCAGAGGTAGCTTCAGAAATTTTTTCAAAAGAAAAAATAGAGAGAATAAACCAAGAAATAAAGATTGGTTTGATAAAAATAAACAAGAAAGTAAAACATTTTCTTATAAAACTTCTATAAAGTATGAACCTATAACCAAAAAAAAAGATAGTTATTTAAATGATGATCAAGAAGAATTAAGAAATGAATATATTAATAATATAGGTGATAATAAGAATAATAATATTGAATTTCAAAAAAGCCCAGATAATTTTTTAATAAATAAAGAATCAGAAGAGTTAACTAAAGATGATACTATATTTAATAATATGAATTTTAAAGATAGAGTTTTTGAAACAAATAAATCAAATTGTTCTATTTGTGGAAAAGTTGTATTTGATAAATCTAGTGCTTTTTTAATTAATGATGAAAAAGGTGAGGAACTTATTTGTTTTGAATGTGCAAAAAATCAGATAGAAAAAAAATATAATATATCTCAAAGAAACAAAATAATTTATCTTGGGGCAGGGACCTTTGGAGAAATAAGACAAATTAAAGGAGAAAAAGGTTTTGTAATCCTAAGAAGATTTAAATTTTGCTCTCCAAAACATGAAAAATTTTCAAACGCTTATTTACCAGATAATATAGAGGAAATTAAATAGAAACAATAGATTTAAGTTATTAAATTAATATAAAAATTTTGAATTGCTTATAATTTATCAACATTTTTTATTAATTTAAAATAAATATTAATTAAAAATAAAAAAATTTTTAATTTATATTAGAAAGTTAACTAATTTTTTAGATAGTTTATGAAATTTAAAATAGTTAAAAAATCTAATAATTCAAGTGCAAGAGCAGGAATATTTAATCTTCCACATGGAGAAGTAGAAACTCCTGTTTTTATGCCAGTTGGAACAAATGGTATAATTAAAGCTCTTAATTTTGATCAAGTTAAAGATATAGGATTTAAAATAATATTGTCAAATTCATATCACCTTTTTTTAAGACCAGGTATTGATGTATTGAAAAAATCTGGTGGACTTCATAAATTTTCAGGTTGGGATAGAAACATTTTAACAGACTCAGGAGGATTTCAAGTTTTTTCACTATCTGATTTTAGAAAGGTTACTGATGAAGGTGTAATTTTTTCTTCTTTTATAGATGGTTCTAGACACCTTTTTACACCAGAATCAGTACTTGAATTTCAATCGATTGTAGGTTCTGATATAATGATGCCACTAGATGAATGTACACCAATACCTATAGATTATAATATTGCTAAGGAAGCGATGGAAAGAACTTTAAAATGGCTTAATAGATCATACAATTATTACAGAGAAAGAATAGATCATGATAAGCAACTACTTTTTGGTATTGTTCAAGGAAATAAATTTTTTGATTTAAGAAAAGAATCAGCCTATAAAACTTGTTCATATGATTTACCTGGTTTCTCTATAGGGGGGCTATCTGTTGGTGAAGAAAAAAGTTTAATGTATGAAATTATAGCATTTTTAGATGAATTGATGCCATTTGAAAAACCAAGATACTTGATGGGTGTTGGTACACCAGAAGATATTTTAAATGCTGTTAAAAATGGCATAGATATGTTTGATTGTATTTTTCCAACAAGAGCTGGAAGAAATGGAACTTTTTTCACAAAGTATGGTAAATCAAACATTAAAAATTCCTCATATAAATTTGATTTTAACCCATTAGATGATAATTGTAGTTGTTATACATGTAATAATTTTACAAAGAGCTATTTAAGACATCTTTTTAAAGCTTCAGAGATAACTGCTTTAACCTTGCTTTCAATTCATAATTTATTTTTTTTAAATAATCTTTTGAAAGATATTAGAAAATCTATACTAGAAGAAAGATTTGAAATCTTTTATAAGGAATTTTTAGATAATTATAAGAAAAATGAAAATTACTAAGTTTATTTAAATAAAGTTTAATAAAATAATTTGGGAGGTTTTTTATGGATATTAAAATTGTCGAAATAAAAAAGCCAGAAAATATAAATTTTATATTAGGACAATCTCATTTTATCAAAACTGTTGAGGATATATTTAATGCAATAACTTCTTCTGTTCCTTTTGCTAAATTTGGGATTGCTTTTTGTGAAGCTTCAGGAAAAAGACTTATAAGATATAGCGGTACATCTGATGATATGATAAAATTAGCTTTAGAAAATGCAAAAGAAATAGGGTGTGGACACTCTTTTATTATTTTTATTGAAAACTTTTTCCCTGTAAATATATTGAATACATTAAAACAGGTACCAGAAATATGTAATATTTATTGTGCTACTGCAAACCCTACAAAAATTGTTATTTTAGAAGAGGGGGAGCAGAGAGGTATAATAGGTATACTTGATGGTTATAGACCTATTGGTGTTGAAGATGAAAATGAAAAAAAGTGGCGACAAGATTTATTACTCAATTTTGGTTATAGAGAAAAAAAATATTAAATTTTAATGTTTATGATATTTTTTAATTTTTTAAGTTTTTTTTATATTAATTAATTTAACTATTTATATTTTTTACTTTATTTAATTTATGTAAAGGATTTTTAATGAAATATAAAAAAAAATTAAAAATAGGTTTTTCTGTAGGTGAAGTTTCGGGAGATTTTAACGCTTCACTTTTATACAGTAAATTAAAGGAGGTAGCCGAAAAAAACTCTATTTATATGGAAGCATTTGGACTTGGAGGAAGATTTCTAAGAGAGGAAGGTGTTAATATATTTGCTGATCTTACGCATAGGTCTTCTATAGGAGTTTTTGAGTCTATTCCTTATGCTTTTGATAGAATAAAAATTGCCAAAAATTTTATTAGAAAGGTTAAAAATGAGAAACCAGATATTTTTATTTTTGTAGATAATCAAGGTTTTAATATACCTTTATCAAAAGCTATTAAAGATGTTGATAAATCAATTAAAACTGTATATTATTTCCCTCCACATATATCTATATGGGGACAATGGAATGGTAGGAAATTACAAAAATATATAGATTATTTTATAACTCCATTTTATAATGATTATTTAGAATATAAAAAATTTAATGATAAGAATGTATACTTCTTTGGTCATCCCTTTTTTGATAACGAATATATTGAATCAAAATTAGCAGAAAAACCACAAATAATTTATAATACAACTAATATTAAAGATAGTTTAATTATTGATTATTCAAAAAATTTAAATTCAAATTTTGATTGTGTCTTTTTAATGCCTGGATCTAGAAATCAAGAAATTAATAATTTATTTAAAATTTTTTTAGAAGTTGCTGACAAAATATATAACAAATTTAATTTAATTTCAATTGTACCATTATCTAACGAAAAGTTTCTTAGTAAAATAATTAAATTTATAGGAAAAAGAAAGAATATAATAGTAATATCAAAAAATAATTATTCATTACTTAAAAATTCAAAATTTTGTATAATGTCATCAGGAACAGCTACTTTGGAAGCTTTAATATTAAATGTTCCAATGGCAATATGTTATAAGATATCTCCAATTACATTTTTTATTGGAAAATTTTTAGTGAACACTAAATGGGTAGGAATGGCTAATATTCTTGCAAATAAAGAAATTGGTAAAGAGTTTTTGCAAAAAGATTGTAATTCAAATAGTATTTATAGTTATGTTGAACAATATCTAGAAAATAAAGAGCTCTATTATAATCTTAAAAGAGAAAAGTTAGATATATTTAATAAACTAAAAGAAAAATATGGTGGTAATGTAATTGATAAAACTGCAAATTTTTTAATTTCATTAGTCTAATCTATTATTTTATTGACTGAACAACATAATTTTATTATTTTTAATTTATGAAAAAAAGTATAATAGTAAATTGTCCAAAATGTAATCAAAAATTAAAAATTCCTTATCTTGAAGGTAAAAGATTAAAAGTAAAATGCAGAATCTGTAACAATAGTTTTGAATACTTTTCACCAAAACTTAAAAAAAATTTATATAAAGAGATTAAAGAAAACATAGATTCCTTTTTATATGATATTAAACCATATATTCCAGATTTTTATAAGAAATTTAATTTGTTTTTAAAAAATATTTTAATTAAACTTAAGTACAACTTTGGTTATTTTTTAGGTAATATTAAATACACAGTCCATAAATTAAAAAATGATTCATACTATAGAAAGAATATTTTAAAGGGAGAAAATTCTGCTCTTTATATTCTTATTATTTTAATTTTAATATTTTTCTTTTTGAGATTATTAGTTAGGTTAAGATAACTTAATAAATTTTTTATTCTAATTTATCTTATATAAACCTATATTTTTTATTTAGGTAAATAGTGGAAAGCTTTAAGTATAATAGATGAAAGATTCATATATAAAATAATTCCAAGTATATCAGCTATTGAAGTTATAAGAGGTCCAGATGCTACAGCAGGATCTTGTCCAAATTTATACAATAAAAAAGGTAAAAGAAGTCCAATTAAGCTACTTATTACTATGATAGCTATCATAGAAATAGAGACAGCAAGCCCTATAATTACTCCAGATCTTATCCATCCAAGTATAAAAACTGCAATTCCCATTGCAATCCCCAACATAAGAGAAACCAGAAACTCTTTGAATGTTATTTTAATAAAATCTTTTTCACTTATTTCACCAAGTGCAATACTTCTTATTATAAGGGTAGAAGATTGTGAGCCAGCGTTGCCACCACTATCAACAAGTAGTGGAAGAAAAAATACCAAAGCAACAACAGTTTGTATAAGTGTTTCAAAATGTGCAAGCCCTGCACCAGAGAATATATTAATAAATACTAGGATAATAAGCCATGAGATTCTTCTTTTCCATAGATCAAAAATTGAAGTATTAATAAATTTTTTTTCTAATGGTAAAATAGCACTTCCCTTATGGAAATCTTCTGTAGCAACTTCTTCAACAACATCAATAATATCATCATGTGTAACAATTCCAAGGAGATGTCCATCTGAGTCAACAACTGGTAAAATATATGTATCATACTTTTTAAAAAGTTGTATTGCTTCTTCTTTTTTTTGATCTGCATAAAGACACACAAAACTTCCATCAAGAATTGATTCAAGTTTATCTTCTGGATTTGCAAGAATTATTCTTTTTAGGTCAATATCATCTATTAGTTTTCCTTTATCATTAATAACATAAATTGTTTCAATTGTTTCTGAATTATGTCCATTTCTTCTTATATATTCTAATACTTCCTTTATTTTCATTTCAGGGTTTACTGCAATATATTTATTTGAAATTAATCTTCCAACTGAATCTTCATTATAAGACAACTGTTCAAGTGCTTTTTTTCTTTCATTTATATCAAGTAAATCAATTAATTTTTGAACAATTTGAGAAGGCAATTCTTCAAATAAAGATATTCTATCATCAGATGGTAGTTTAGTAATAAGTTCTCTTATTTCTTCTGAAGCAAGATTTTTTATAAGATTATTTTGATTTTCAGGTTCAAGTAAAGAAAAAACTTCATCAGCTTTATTTTTAGGTAGTATTCTAAAAAAAATAATACTATAATCTAAAGGAAGATTATTCATTATATCTGCGAGTTGAAATGGTTCAAGTTCTGATATAAAAGATTTTAATTCATTAAGTTTTCTTTCTTTTATCAAATCAGCAATATCAGGCAAAATCATATCAGTTATTAAAGCTGTTTCTGCATGTAAAGATATTTTTTCGATATCTTCTTTATCTGCTTCTGGGTTTTCTATAATGTATATCCATTCAAGTATTCTTTTTTGAATAGCATTTAAATCATATATATTTTCAAAATCTCTTAAATTTTCATATTTTGTCCAAAACTTGATTAATTTAGAAATTGTTATTAAATATTCATTGCTTTTATTTTTAGGGATAACAAAGAGTATAATTAATTTTGCTTTATCTCCTTTTTCATTAAAAATTATTCCATTGTGTGAAAATCCTATAGAACAAATAATTTCACCTTCAAAGTCTATTCTACAATGAGGAGAAGCTATATTAAAGTCGAGATAAGTATTTAATTGTTTTTCCCTTTCTATTATTAAATTATATATATCATAATTTTCTGGAATTATATTTAAGTTTTTAATTTTTTCAGTTAAAAGTTTTAAAACCTCTTCTTTATTTAAGTTTTCAATTTCTATCAATCTTCCTTCTGTTACAGCACTTATAATTGCTTCCATTTTGTCCCTCTCTAAAATTAATAAATAAATAATATATTTTAAATAATTAAAAAAAATTAAGCTTATACAAAGAATTTTGTATTTACAAGTTTTTTAAGTAAATTTATAGCAAATAGTTTTTATGGAATAAAAAAATTTTTATTTAAGAAATTTATTTGAAATTTTTATTTTTTATTGCCAGAAGAAAATTATCATTTCACTAATTTTATTCAAGATATTTTTTATACTCATTAATAAATTCAATTATTTTTTCTTTTATCTGATCTCTTATTTTTCTTGTAAATTGAAGTTTTTCTTCTTCTGATCCTATAAAACTTGAAGGATCTTGAAATGACCAATGCAATCTTTTTACATTACCTGGAAATATGGGACATTTTTCAGCTGCCTCGGGATCACAAACTGTGATAACAAAATTATAAGTTTTACCAGATTTGTATAATTCAAAAACTGATTTTGTTTTATTTTGTGAGATATCATAACCTATTTCATTCATTGCTTTTACTACATACGGATTCAGTTGCCCAGGTTCTATTCCTGCTGATTCTGCTTCAAAAAATTCCTTTCCTAACTCATTTAAAAATTTTTCAGCCATCTGACTTCTTGCAGAATTATGAACACAAACAAAAAGTACTTTTACTTTTTCTTCTCTTTTTTTCATATTTTTCCCTGTAAGTATTTTTTTTATTTTAATTATCAGTCTTTTATTTTTTAAAAAAATTATTTAAAAAAAATTATTTTTTAAATTCAAAATAAAAATTAAATAATTTTATTAATTAATAATTAAATATTTGTTAAAAAATAATTAAGTTAGCTATTTAAATTATAAAACTATTGAAAAATTATTAAAAAAGTCTTTAAGAAGAATATTTTTATTAATAATTGAAAATTTTTAAAGAAATTATATTTTAATATAAGTGAATTATATAAATTATGATGACAAAAATGTTAAATACAGAAAATGGTTATAATTTATTTTATAAAAATTATAAAGATGAATATAAATATCTTGATTCTTTTGATTGGGATTTATTTTTGAATTTATTTAAAAAAAACATTATTGATAAGGATAACATAAACATTATGATTCTTGGATGTGGTGATGGTAGAGAAACATTAAGAATTTATAGATTACTCAAGAAGTTAAATAAAAATTTTAATCTTTATGGGGTTGATATTTCAGAAAAAATGCTTTCTGTTTTGAAAAAAAAATTAAAAAAATTAGATATTAATGAAAAAAATTTTTTTAAGTATGATTTTTTAGATAACTTTGATAAAAAGTTTATTAATTATTTTGATTTTGTAATTGGACTTTTTATTTTAGTACATATAAAGCCTATAGATCTAACAAAATTTTTTGACAATATTAAACAGATTTTAAAAAAAGAAGGCTATTTTATTTTTAATAATATACCTCAAAAAGAAGGGAAAGTTCTAAAAGTTAATAACCATAAATTTGTTATTGAGTTTTTTGATCATAATATTGATAAAGTTATTGAAGTTGCATTAAATAGTGGTTTTACATTTATCAAGAAAGAGTCTAATTTTTTTGAAAAGAAGTTAGTTTCAGATATTTTGCTTTTTAAAAATTAATTAAAAAATTAAAATGAAAAAATTTATTTAAAAAAATATTTTGTAAATTACTATATAAAAAAGTAAATTAAAATTAATTTTAATTTGATATTATATTAACTATTTTATGAAAAACATTTTAAATTTATTAAAAATATTGGAAAATTCTTCTGCTGGAATTTTAATTTTTGATAAAAATAAAAATATTGTATTTAATAATTTAACATTTAGTCATAATATTTTTAAAATCGATTTTGAAAATGAAGATTTCATAAGTTTTTTAAATAAATTTAAAGAATTTATATCAGAAGAATTTGGCAGATCCAATTTAGAGGATATATCTTATGAGTTTGAGTTTACATTAAAATCTGGGAATTTAATATGGATTAAATTTGATATAAAAAAAGAGTTTGATAATAATAAAAATTTGAAATACTTAATTATAACATTTTTTGATATTACTGAATGTAAAAAAAAGGAATTTGAATATAAAAAAAAGAGTCAGATAGATTTTTTAACAAATGTTTATAATAGAAATTATTTTGAGGAAAAACTTGACATAGAGATTCAGAGATGTACAAGATCAGAGAAACCATTATCTATATTAATGATAGATGTAGATAATTTCAAATACATAAATGATAACTTTGGTCATAATGTAGGAGATTTAATATTAAAAAATATAGCTAATATAGTTAAATTATCTCTTCATAGAAAATCTGATTTTGTATCAAGATATGGAGGGGATGAATTTATTTGTTTGTTGCCTTATACAGACTCAAAAGGAGCGGTAGTTGTGTCTAATAGAATAAATAAAAAATTTGATGAAATTAAATTTAATAACTCACTTTATGAAAAAATTACTTTAAGTATTGGTGTATATACTCAATTACCTGAAAAGAATATAATTAAAGAAAAAATAATTGAAAATGTAGATAAAGCTTTATATTATTCTAAAAAAAATGGTAAAAATTTAATTACCTTATATGATGATATTTATAAATAAATGAAATAAATAATTATTTTTTTATAAATAAAAGGCTACCCATTTTAATTAATTTAATATTAAATAGTTTATTGGGTAGCCTTCTTTTTTTATTCTTCCTGTTCTTCCTGAATCTCTTTCTTCCTCTGCTCTATAATATTCTCAGCTATCTTACCAGTAATTGGTGAATAATGGTCAAATTCAATTTCAAATGAACCTGTTCCTTGAGTTATTGATTTTAAATCAATAGCATATTTTAAAAGTTCAGCATGTGGAACTTCTGCTTTAATTAACTGGTTTTTTCCTGGAAGTGGATCCATTCCAAGTATTTTGCCTCTTTTTGAGTTCAAATCTGACATAATATCTCCAGTATATTTTTCAGGGGAATAAACATACAACTTCATTATGGGTTCAAGGAGAATAGGATCTGCATTTCTTAATGCTTCTTTTAAAGCTTGCCTTGCAGCAATTTTAAATGATAACTCAGAAGAATCAACAGGATGGTACATTCCATCAAATAATTCAACTTCAATATCTACTACTGGATAGCTTGCAAGAACACCTCTTTCCATTCCTTCTAATAATCCTTTTTCTACACCAGGTATAAATTGCTTTGGTATTTTACCACCAACAATTGCATTAATAAAATTAAATCCTTTTCCTCTCTGGTTAGGTCTAACTCTTATATGAACTTCTCCAAATTGCCCATGCCCACCAGATTGTTTTTTATGTCTATATTTTGCTTCTGATTCTTTTCTAATTGTTTCTTTATAATTAATTTTTGGTATAGAAATATCAATGTTTGTTTTTAATAATTTTTTTACTTTTGAAAAATATACATCAAGGTGTAGTTCTCCCATTCCAGAAGCTACATTTTCATGAGTTTCTGGATTAAAACTAATTTTGAAAGTTGGATCTTCTTCTGAAAATTTATTTAGATTTGATATTATTTTTTCAAGAACATTTTTATCTGCAGATGATATGGCAACGGAATATATTGGTTGTGGCAAATCAAGTTTTGGTAATAAAACATTTATATTCTTATCACATATTGTGTCAGAAATTGAGATCTGATCAATTTTCTGAAAAATAACAATGTCTCCACAACTAGCTTCATCAATTTCTGTATATTTATTGCCAATTGGAATTAGCAATTTTGAAATTTTTATTTTTGTGTTTTTCTCTGGAATGATTAATTCAGTTTCCTTTGTTATTTTCCCTGAAATGATATGTATATAAGAAAGTTTACCTGCAAATTGATCAATAACGGTTTTAAAACAAAAACCGATAAAAGGGGCATTTGGGTCTATTTTTATTCTTTCATTTTCATTGTTTCTTGAAACAAACTCTTTTTTATATGTAATGTCTGGGAAAGCTTCCTCTGCTATTCTTAACATTGATGAAAGTCCTATCCCTTTTTCTGCAGATCCACAGATAATAGGAATAAATTTGCCTTCTTCGACAGTTTTTAAAAGTCCTTCTAAGATTTCTTCTTTTGTAAGTTTTTCTCCAGCTAAAAATTTTTCAATTAAATTATCTGAAGCTTCTGCAACTGCTTCCATTATTGCTTCATGAGCTTTATTAGCATTGTCTTTATAATTTTGAGGAATATCTTTTTCTACAAAATTATTTCCCTCTTTTATATAAGATTTCATTTCTATAACATCGATAACTCCGATGAATTCTTTTTTTTCATTATAAATTGGCAATTCAACTGGAACAGCAGGTTTATTGAAGTTTTCTTTTATATCATTTGCAACTTTTTCAAAATTAGCAATAGGTTTATCTAATTTATTTATGAATATTATTCTCGGAATGTTGTATTTATCAAGTAGATTCCAATGTTTTATAGTTTCAATTTGTACTCCTGCTTCACCATCAACAACAAGTATTGCTCCATCTGCAACTCTTAAGGATGCTCTAACTTCACCAACAAAGTCTGCAGATCCTGGGACATCTATAATATTAAATTTAAAATTTTCATGCTCAATATAAGCAATTGAAGATTTTAGGGAAATTTTTCTTGCTTTTTCTTCTTCATCCCAATCTGATACAGTATTTCCTTTTTCTATATTACCTGGTTCTTTTATTATATTCTTTTGAAAAAGGATATTTTCAAGTAATATTGTTTTCCCCGATCCAGTATGCCCAAGTAAAACAATATTTCTTATTTTTGATGTAGGATAATGGTTAGCCATAATTCCTCCTGTATAATTTACAAAAGATAATTTTTAATAAAAATACATAAAAACAAATAATTGTCAAACTTTATTAAACATTTATATATGAGTTGGGAAGCCTTCTGCAACTTCAAAAGCACCATGTAATATTTCGTTTATTGTTGGATGTGGAAATATTGTTAAACATAATTGATCCAACTTAATTTTATTTTTACAAGATAAAATAAGTTGGGATATAAGCTCCGTTGCATATGGTGATACTATTGTACCACCAACTATAATATTATCTTTTTTATTATAAATAATTTTTGCAAATCCATCTTTTTCTTCCATAGTTCTAGCCCTACCGTTTGCTGATAGAGGAAATTTTGCAATTTTGAAATCTTCTTTGTTTTTAATTTTATCTGAATTTTCTAAATCTACTTCTCTTAAACCAGTACTTGCAATTTCAGGGATTGAGAATATTATTGATGGATAATAATCAAGTTCAATTTTTGTTTTTTTACCACAAATATTATTCGCTGCAACTATGCCTTCATATAAAGCAACATGGGCAAGCATTATTTTAGCTCTTATATCTCCTATAGCATAAATGTTATCTATATTTGTTTTCAAGTAATCATCAGTAATAACTCCTTTTTGAATATTTAATCCTAAATTTTTCAAATCATCATTAATATTTGGAACTCTACCAGTTGATAAGAGTACTTTTTCGACTAATATTTCTCTAGTTAAATTTTCATTGTGACCATTGTTAGTCTTTTTTTTATTATTCTTAATTATAAGTTTATATTTGTTTTCTTGTTCTAAAAAGCTTATGTCTTCTATATTTGAGTTTTCAAAAATTTCAACCTTGTTGCTTTTTAGAGATTTTTTAACTTCCTCTACAGCATCAGAATCTTCAAATGGGAGAATATGATCCATTAATTCAATAATATAAGTTTTAACCTTGAATATTGAAAAAAAAGTTGCAAATTCAACCCCAATGACACCACCACCTATTATTGCTATAGATTCTGGAAGATTTTCTAAATTAAAAATATCATCTGAAGTTAAGATACCTGAAATTTTTTTAAAAAAATCTGGGGAAGAGGGTTTTGATCCATTTGCTAAAACTATAAAATCAGTTTCTAATTCAATTAAAGAATTATCAGAAGTTCTAGTTACCAAAATTTTATTTTTGGAAATTACTTCCGCTAACCCATAAATGAGATTTACTTTGTATTTATTAAGTAGATATTCTATTCCTTTTCTTGATAAAAGGACACTTTTATTCATTTGTTTCTTAATAGCATTAAAATCGAAAGCTATGTTGTCAACTTTTATACCAAATTTTCTAAGTTTTTCATTTGCATCATAAAAATAATGGGCTGATTGAATTAAGCTTTTAGTAGGAATACATCCAACATTTGTGCATGTTCCACCGATATAACTTTTTTCAACAAGAGTAACTTTTTTCCCAAATTGAGCTAATTTGATAGCACAAGCATAACCAGCAGGTCCTCCACCTATAACAACTATTTCTGTCTTTTCTAAAATATTCATACTTTATAATCCTTTTGAATTTTGCATATTTTTAAGTTTTTAAGATAATAATAAAATTTTGATAATTTTCAAATAAAAAATATTTAAATTATCAGTTTGTTATTTTTATTTATTATAATTTTTGACAAAAAAATTATATTATTTAAAATCTATATAACTTATACAAAAAATAAATTTTAGGCTAAACTTTTAACAAAAATTATAAAAAAAATAATTATTAAATATTTAATTATTAAAATAAGGAGTAACTAGAATGTTTTATTCAATTAATAATAATAAATTTATAATGCTTTTATTTAAATATTTTAGAAAAATAACCCTTCTTTTATTTTTTCTATTATTTATTTTTTATAATTATTCTTGCGAATTAATAAATTACAATTATATAAAAAAACAAACAGTATTATATCCAACATTTGATATAAAAATAGTTGAAAAACATATAAATGAAAAAAATCTTGATTATATTATTGAATTATCTACTATTTATCCAGAGATTATTAATAGTTATAAAAAAGAAATTATATCACTAATTAAGTATTATTATGATTATTATAATCTTTCAAAAGACTTTTTTGGTTTAATAAAAATATATTTTAACATTCAAAATTTATTTATAGATAATAAGGAAAATATTAATACAAATATTATAAGTCTTGATAGTAGTGAAAAATATTTATTAAATAGAGTTGTTTTATCAATTAAAGAAAATTTATTTAATTTATATAATAATGAAAAAAATTATATATTTAAATATGCATTTTATAAATATTTAAAGAATTATATAAGTGATTTAGAAATAAAATTACCTGAGCTATCAGATAAAAACAAAATAATAAGTTCTTACTCTGATATAATGGATAATATTTTAACTGTTTATAATGATAAGGGCTTTAAAATTGTAAATGGAGTATCTATTCCAGATATTTTTATTGGATCAGCTTTTTTTATTGACTACAATTTACTAGTTACAAATAATCATGTAATTAGTAATGATGGCAAAGATTTTAATCAAATTTATGTTATATTAGCAGGTAATAAAATTAGATGCGAAGTATTGTATTCTGATAAAGATTTTGATTTAGCAATTTTAAAAATTAGTTATTCTAATAAAAAGTTTAAATATTTTAATATCAGAGAAAACATAAATGTTGGAGATGAGGTAACTGCTTGTGGTTCTCCTTATGGTTTAGAAAATACATTTACAAGGGGTATTATATCGAATACTAGGAGAAAAGTGATACCTCTGATAAATGCTTATCAAACTGATACCCCAATGAATCCAGGTAATTCAGGAGGTCCTGTAGTAGATAAAAATTTTAATTTAATAGGAATATCTTTTTCTAGTGTTTATGAATCTCAAAATCTTAATTTTATAATTCCTGTAGAATATTTGATTTATTCTTTAATCTATTCTAAATATTCCTATAAACCATTAAGATCTTGGCTGGGTTTTTATTTTAATAAAAGCAGGATAACATATTTAAATAAGAACAGTATCAATTATTTCAAGTTTAAAAAAGTTATTGGGGATAATTTAAATTTTGTAAATTTTAAAATAAAACAAATAAATAATATTGAATTTAATGATGAAGAAATACTAAACAATTTTGATTTAATTCAAAAATATATATTTTTCTTACCAGCATCAACAATTGTTAGTGTAATTTTAATAGATAATAAAGGATTAGAAAAAAACGTTAATTTTTTAACTTACTTGAGGCCTAAAAATGTTAATTTAGAAATATTTAAATACGATACTGATATAAATTTAATAACCCCCTACCTTGGAATAATTATTGTTAAAGAATCTAAAAATTATATGATAGTTGATATTTTAGATGAAGTTTTGAAGGTTTTATTGGGACTTGAATCAGGGGATTATGTAAATAGAGTTCAAATTTATATTGATGAAAAAAAAGAATACATTATTTTATCAGTAGAATTAACTATTAAATCAAAAAATTTAAGATCTTATGCATACTCTTTTTTAATATATTTTGAACAGGAGTGGTTTATATAAAAATAACTTGATTTTTTTTTCTTTTTTATTAATTACTCATAAAAATAATTTTAGGAGTTTTCTTCATGATTTTTGCAAATGATTTAAGAAGGGGAACTGTTTTTTTATTTAAAGATAAACTTCATATTTGTCTTGAATATCAACATAATAAAACAGCAAATAGAAGGGCAATGGTAAGAGCAAAATTGAAAGATTTAACAAGTGGTTCAATTTATGAATATGTATTTTCATCTGAAGAAAAAATTGAAGATGTTCAAATTGAAAGAAAAAAATGCGAATATTTATATTTTGATGGAGAAAGATACCATTTTATGGATCAACAGTCTTATGAACAATTTACAATTGAAGGTTCATCTATGAAAGAAGAATCTCTATATTTAGTTGAAGGAACTATAGTTGAAATAGATTTTTACAATGATTCACCTATTTTTGTTCATCCTCCAATATTTGTTGAACTTGAGGTGGTTGAGACAGATCCGGGTGTTAGAGGTGATACTGTTTCAGGGGGGAGTAAACCAGCTATTCTTTCTACTGGATTAAAAATTAATGTCCCTCTCTTTATTTCTGTAGGAGATGTTATTAAAGTAGATACTAGAACAAATGAATATGTTGAAAGAGTAAAAAAATCTGGTGATTAAAATTTTAGGATAATAAAAGAATTAGAAAATAATTATTTTTAATTTTTAATAAAAAAAAATTTATAATAAAAATTAATTAATAAAATATATTTATAAATAATGTAAGAAAAAAAATTTAAAATACAAAATTATTTATAAAGAATATACTTTAATCTTTTAGATTCCTTATAATGGAAATTTATCAAAATAGAATATTTCAACAAGGTGTTGAGGCTGTAAAAAAAGGATATGGGGAAGAAGCATTAAAATTATTTAGTGTATTATATAACACTTATCCCTTTGAAGAATCTGTAATAATATACCTTGGTTATTCATACTACCTTTTAAATGATTTGAAAAGAGCTATAAAAATATGGGAAAAGCTTGATAATCTATCTACAGATAAAATTTATATTAATCTCTTACTTGCTTTCGCTTATGCTAAAATAGAAAATATAGAACAGGCTATTGAATATTGGTTGGATATTCTTAAAATTGATCCCAAAAATAAGAAAGCGAAAAATATGCTTGAATTATTAAAAAGATCAAAGTCAAATAAATACTTTTCAAAAATGATTAATTTTAAAAATGCTGTTGGTTACTTGCCATATTCTAAAAGATTAGAAATCAAATATTTTTTTCAAAATAAAAAAATAAAAAAATATTTTATAATCGGTGGAATTTTTATTGCCATATTTTTAATAATAATATCTATGTATTCATATTATTTTTCAGTTTATAATATTTTTAGTAAAAAAGATAATCTTGAAAGTATTAATACTAATTATTTACCTTTAGAAAAAAAAATAGAAAAAGAGAAAACTTATATAATATATAATAATGAAAAAGAAATAGAGAAAGATTTTAATTATATTAAATATTATATAACAATAAAAAATTATAATGGAGTTTTATATTTTGTAAATAAAATTAATAATTCTAATGCAAAGTATATTACTAAAGAAAAAGCTAAAAAATATTTAGCTTTTATAGAAGAACCTTCTTATTATGATAATTTTACTATTCCTACATTTGATGAAATAACTAAATCTCCATATCTATACTTAAATTGTTTTGTAAAATGGAAAGGAATAATTAATAATTTAGACAAGAGTAAAAATAATTTTAAACTACTGGTATATGAAAAATCAGATATTTATATTAAAGGAATAATAAATTGTTATATTGATAATTCATCTTTTCTATTTAATAATATTAAAGTAGAAATATTTGCAAAGTTTATAAGTTTTGAT
Source organism: Spirochaetota bacterium (assembly GCA_026415295.1). Lineage (NCBI taxonomy): Bacteria > Pseudomonadati > Spirochaetota > Spirochaetota bacterium. The sequence goes on from JAOAHJ010000004.1 coordinate 66,149, forward strand.
GAAAATAGCCTTAATTTTGATATTAAATTTATTAGAATACTTGATAAATAATATATTATATGAATTTTTAAAATTATATAATTAAAATAAAAAATGCAATATATAAAAAAATAAATATTAGATAATAAAAAAGTGTTTAAAAACAGAATAGGATATGCATGTATACCTTTAAGAGTTGATTTTAGAACAAATAGAAAAGTTTTGTTGCAAAATTATAATGAAGACTTACTATTAAATTTAATAGAATTAAATTTAAAAGATCTTTTAAATATCTTAAAATATAATTTTGTTAATAAAATTTATCTTTTCAGAATAAGCTCAGAAATTATTCCTTTTGGTTCCCTATCTTCTAACAATCAAGTTTTATCTAATTATGAAAAAGAGTTTTCAAAAAAATTCATTAAAGTAGATTATAGAAAATATTTTAATGAATTGTTAAAAACAATTGGAGATTTTATTAAAGAGAATAATTTAAGAGTTTCTATGCATCCAGGCCAATATCTCGTATTAAATTCTGAAGATGAAAATGTTATTAAAAATTCAATAGATGATCTTATATATCACTGCAGTTTTCTTGACTCTCTTGGGATAGATTATTCTCATAAAGTTATTATTCATACGGGGGGTAAGTTTAATAATAAAAAATTTTCTATTCAAAAATTTATAAAAGTTTTTAATAAATTGGATAAAGATTTAAAAAAAAGAATTATTCTTGAAAATGATGAAAAAAGCTTCAATTTTGATGATATATTTTTTATTTATGAATACACTGGAGTACCTCTTGTATTTGATTATTTTCACAATCTTCTAAATCCATCAAATAGAAGTTATTCTGAGATATTTAATTTGGTTAAAAAAACATGGAAAAAAGAGGATGGAATTCCTAAAATTCATTATTCAGATAAATCCTCTTATAAAAAATTTGGAGCTCATTCTGAATTTATTATATTAAAAAATTTTCTTAAATTTTATAAGTTAATAGATGAATATAATTTTGATATTATGCTCGAAACTAAGGATAAAGATATCTCTGCAATAAAAGTAATAAATTCATTAATTTATAATTATTTAAATAAACTTAATGTTAATGAAAATTATGAAAATATTTACTCTAATGAAAAATCAAATGACTTTAACAATGCTGATTCAAAAAAAATAATTAAAAAAATGTTAACTGATGAATGGAGTAGATATAAATATCTAGTTATGCTCTTTAGTTACTCAAAGTATAAAGAGATATCTTACCTTGTAAATCATAATAATAATATTAATGAATTTTATTTTAAAATAGATGAGATTTTATCTGAAAAAAAATTTGAAAATATAAAATCAACTTATGAACATTTAATTGGTTATTTTAAAGAAGTCTTGAATAAAAAGGAAAAAGAAAAGTTATTAACATTTTTAAATCAAAATAAAATTATACCGTATGGATTGAACTATGTTTATAATTTATCAAAAAAATATAATTTAAAATTTATTAAAGAACAATACTTGTTTTTTTATTATAAATACTTTTAATAAATTTATTAAGACTTAATATTAGTATTTTTTGAAATGTAAAAGATTATTTCATATATTCTTTTTATTTGGTTAAAAAAATTTATTTCTTTTTTTTTATTTTCAAATTGATTTTTAGTCTTAAATATTTTTTTTAAAAATATTTTATTTATATATTTCTCTACATTTTCTAAAATTTCATTTTCTCTTTTACTATCATTAATATCAAAACCTAATTTCTTTTTTAATTCTATAATATCATTTGCTAAAATTGTTCTTTTAATTAAAAGGTTAATAATATTTCTATCTATTATATTTATTTTTTTTCTTTTATTTTCAATTATTTTTAAATATTTTTTTGTATTTATTAAATTTTTTATCATTAAATATCTCCAGTTTTAAAAATTTTAGTAGTTTCTTTGAAAAAATGAATCAGCAATAATCTTTAAAGCAAGATTTATCCCATCTATTGCAGAAGAAACTATTCCTCCAGCAAATCCAGATCCTTCTCCTATAGAATAAAGGTTTTTTACATTTGTTTCATAGTTTTCATTTCTTAGTACCCAAACAGGAGATGAACTTCTGGTTTCAACTCCTGTTAAGAAAGCATAATCATAATCAAAATTTTTAATAAGTTTACCAAATTTTGATAATCCAAATTTAATTGCTTGTATAACTTCTGGAGGCAAGATATCATCAAAATTAGTATATGTTATGCCTGGTTTATATGTAGGTTTTATTATAATTTTTTTAATATTAACTCTTTTATAGAAACAATCTTTTAATGAAAGTTCATTTTTAATAAAATCTTTAACATATAATCCTGGTGCATTAAATGGAGTTTTTTCAATATTAAAAGTTTTCTTAAAAGCTAATTTTTCTATATTTTTTCTAAAATTTATAAAATCTATAGGATTTTTTATATTATAATCTTCAGGATAAATATCAACTAAAATAGCAGAATTTGAATTTTCTCCATCTCTTTTATTAAAACTCATTCCATTTGTAACTATAGTATTGTTTTCAGTCATAGAAGGAATTACATAACCACCAGGACACATACAAAAAGTATAAATCCCCCTTTTTCTTAGAAATTTACTATCGTAAAAATGTGTTGCTAATTTATAAGTTGCAGATTCTATTAGTGGATGATTCCTGAAATTTCCATATAAAGAATTTTCTATCATTTCTCTTTTATGTTCAATTCTAACACCAAAAGAAATGGGTTTTGGTTTAGAAGAAATTCCTTTATTTATTAAAAGTTCCATTATATCTGTAGCTCCATTTCCAGTTGCAAATATTAAGATTTCAGTTTCATATGTTTCCTCATTATTATTATAAATAAAATTATTATTAAGATTTTTAATTCTTAATAAGAAATCATTTTTTCTAATTTCAAAATCATCTAATTTTTTATTAAAAAATATTTTGCCTCCAAATTTTTCTATCTCTTTTGTTATATTTTTAACTACATTTTTTAATAAGTCTGTTCCTATATGAGGGTTTGAACTATAAAGAATCTTGCTTTCAGCACCAAAATAAACTAAAGTATTAAATAAAATTCTTATTAAATTGTTGTTTAAATTGGTTGTTAATTTTCCATCAGAATAAGTACCAGCTCCACCTTCTCCATATTGTATATTTGAATTTTCATCTAATACTCTATTTTTCAATAAATTGTCCACCTTTTTATCTCTTCTATCAATATGATCTCCTCTTTCTATTATGATTGGTTTATAACCAGCATATGCTAAAGATAAGGCACAAAAAATACCTGCTGGCCCACAACCTATTATGACTGGGTTGTTTTTTTTAAATTTGTTATTGTTAGTAATATTTTTTAATTCAACTATATTTAAAAAATTTATTATTAAATTATAAAGATTTATTTTATTAATAGTAGAATAAATATTGAATTCTTTTGATATGATAATTTTATTTATTAAATTATTAAAATTGTTTTCTTTTTCATCAAGCAAAATATTTCTAAAATTATTATTAATTTCTAAAAATTTTTTATGAATTTTTATGTTAACTTTTCCATATTTAGTAACTACAATAAGATCATTATTTTTTACTAGTTTTCTCTTAATTTCATTATTATCATAAAGGCATACGATGAAATTTAAAACTATAAAAATATTGTTTTTATTTCTTGCGTCTATAGATCTTTTTTTAAATATTATTTTTTCTATTAAGTATTTAGGTATATTAAGATTTTTTAAAATAAAATCTTCAATTTTATATTTTTCTTCTTCTTCATTTGTTAATTCTATTATAGGAATTTTAAAATTTTCAATTTCTAACATAAAAACTAAAATAATATATATATTGCATTTTTCAATATTATGTTTAAAATAATTATGTCAATTATAAAATTTATTAAAAATAATTTTTAATATAATTTTTTTAGGAAGAGGTATCTGCTATGAGTTTTAAAAAAGTAAATTATGATTATTTTGAAATCGATGAATTAAGAGATTTTAGAGAATTAATAAGCAGAGCAAAGGAAAAATATAAGACAAAATTATCATTTTATGAAAAAGATAATAATGATAATTATGTTGGTATTTCATTTGAAGATTTTTACAACTATATTTCTTATCTTGGAGAAGGTTTGTTAAGTTTAAAAAATATAAACCAAAGAGACAAAATTGCATTAATTGGTAGAAACTGTAGAAAATGGGCGATTTCATATTTAGCCATAACGACATCTAATTTTATAGTTGTTCCTATTGATAAAGAACTAAAAGATTTTGAAATAGATTCAATAATTAGAAAAGCTAACTGTAAAGCTATTATTTTTGAAAACAAATTTTTTGAAATATTAAATAATATTCAACTAAATAATCCAAATCTTATCTATTTAATACCTTTTGAAAATGATCATAGATCTGAATTTAGTTTTGATAAATTAATAAGTTTAGGTATTGAAAAATGTAAAATAGATTCAATATATAATAAAATAAATATAAATCCAAATGAAGTTACTTCTATTTTGTTCACTTCAGGTACTACTGGGATTCCAAAGGGAGTCATGTTATCTCAAAAGAATATTTTGTCAAATATAAGGCAAATGAGGTCACTATATTGGATTGACGAAAATGATACTTTTTTATCAGTTTTGCCTCTTCACCATTCATATGAATGTACATGTGGTTTTTTATGTCAGATTCATTCAGGAAGTTCTATATATTATGCTCAATCTTTAAAGAAAATAGCTGATAATTTAAGAGAATCAAAAGCAACAATAATGCTTGGAGTTCCACTTTTATTTGAATCTTTTTATAAAAGAATTATTGAAGTTGGTTTTTCTGGCATTTTAGGAAAGATTAAATATTTCATTGCAACTCTAATTTGCGATATATTTGAAGGTATATTTAAAAAAAATATAAGAAGAAAAGTATTTAAGAAAATTCATGATAAATTTGGTGGTAAACTCCAAAGATTTATATCCGGCGGAGCAGCATTACCAAAAGAGGTAGAAAAATTTTTCAATAAAATTGGAATAATCCTATGTCAAGGTTATGGCATAACAGAATGTTCTCCCCTTCTTTCTGTAAATAGAATAGAAAAGGATAAATATCTTGAATATAAGATATCATCAGTTGGTAAAATAGCATCAGATGTTGATATTAAAATATTTGATCAAGATTTAAATGGAATAGGAGAAATTGGAGCGAAAGGGCCTAACATTATGTTAGGATATTATGATGATCCAGAATCAACAGAAAAAGCTTTTAATGAAGGTTATTTTCTTACAGGAGACTATGGTTTTATTGATAAGGAGGGATTTTTATTTATTTCAGGTAGAAAAAAAGATGTTATCATTACAAAAAATGGTAAAAATGTATATCCTGAAGAAATAGAATATTTCTATAATAATTCAGAGTATATATCAGAAATTATAGTTAAAGAAGGCAAAGAACCAGTAACAGGTGATCCTGTTATTATATCAATAATAAGACCTAATTTTGAGAATTTTTCAAAAATTTTAAATGTACCTTTTGAAGAAATTCAAAGAAGAGAAATTTTAGACAAAAATATTAATTTTATAATTGAGCAAATTAGAAAAGAAATAAAAGAGAATAACAAGAAACTACCACCTTTTAAAATGATAAAATATTTTTATATAACTTTTACAGAATTTGAAAGAACTACAACTAAGAAAGTAAAAAGATATAAAATTATTCCCAAAGGACCGATTTATAATGTTTATTGATAAAATTTATTAAAAAAATTATATAATGAAAAAATAATTTTAAATCATATGTTATATTTAATTTTTTTTTATTAGAATATGTTTCTATATTTTAGCAAATTTAAATAATTTTAATTACGAAAATTATGAAGGAATGTTATGAGAAATTATAAATATATTTTTGGCCCAGTACTCTCAAGAAGACTTGGAATTTCACTTGGTATAGATTTATTACCTTATAAAACATGTTCATTAGATTGTATATATTGTGAATGTGGTAAAACTACAAATTTAACTGTTAAAAGAGAAAATTATTATAATTTAAATGAAGTTTTTGAAGAAGTTAAAGATTTTATGCTAAATAATGATGAACCTGATTTTATCACTTTTTCAGGTTCTGGTGAACCAACTTTATTTAAAGATTTTGGGTTACTTGCAGATATGATTAAAAATGAATTCCCTAAAGTAAAATTATGTCTATTAACAAATTCAACCTTTTTTAGCTTAGAAGAGGTAAGAGAAGGTGCAAAAAAATTTGATATAGTTTTACCATCGCTTGATGCTGCTACTGATGAAGATTTTTATAAGATAAATAGACCTCATAAAGACTTAAATTTGAAAGATATTATTGATGGTTTGATAAAATTTAGGAAAGAATTTTCTGGAAAAATATGGCTTGAAGTTTTTTTTGCAAAAAATGTAAATGATAATGAGGAAAATATAAACCAGCTTTATTATTATATAAAATTAATATCTCCAGATAGGGTACAATTAAATACTCTTGATAGACCTCCTGCTTATGAAGGAGTTGAGGTTGTAGATAAAATTTTTTTAGAAAATTTAATAGAAAGATGGAAAGATTTAAATGTAGAAATAATTTCAAGATATAAGAAAAGAAACAATATTAAAGATTATTCAGAAGCTTTTGAGCATTTATTACTAAATTCATTAAAAAGAAGACCTTTAACAATTGAAGATTTAGAGAATATTTTTCATATTGACAAAAAAACAATAAATAAATACCTTGATGTACTGGAAAATGAGAAGAAAATAAAGAGTATAATAATTGATGGAAAAATATTTATTTCTTATAATAGCTAGATTTTTTTGAAATAATTTAATTTTATTAGTGTTATTATATTTTAGTATTTTTAATATTTTTATTTGTTTCTAATAGATGAATGTAAAAGATAACCAAGTTTATTTCTATCCATAATTTGAATTTCAGGGAAATTTTGAGAGTAATTAATAAAATCATTATCAAAATTAAAATTACAGATAAAAATTAATTTTTTTGCTTTATATTTATTCATTAAATCATATAAATATTGTAAATATCTTTTATCAAGATTATATTTTGTAAAGATTCTAATGCAAACTATTTCTCTACTTATATAAGGATAATCTTTGGTACATATTATATTTATTCCTTTTTCTTTTTCTTTGGTTCTATAAAAATACCTATAAAATTTGATTTTATAATTAAATATAGAACATATTTTTAAACTGTAATTTATAAAAGATTTTTTTGAAAGTTTAATAAAATCTTTTATAAGTTTTTCCCTTATTTCTAAATTTTTATCTTTATCAAAAAAAATCTCAAAATCTTCTTTTATGTAACTTAATTTAAGATTTAAGGGCTTTTTATTTGATAAAAGTAAAAGATCTGTTATAATTGTTTTATTTTTTAACTTTTTAAAAAATTCTTTTGCCTTCTCTTCAAATTCATTAAAATTAAAATTTTTATAATTGTTATTAATTTTTAATAAAAAAGTTTTATAAAAGTTAAAACTTTCTCTATCATCAAGAATATAACATGTGCATAAAATATAGTTTATTATTTTTTCCTTATAAAACTGCGTAATTTCTGATTTTATAATGTTTTGTATATATATATTATAAATTTTGAGATTGTTTTCTTTTCCAATTTCTCCATAAAATTTAGCAAGTTCAGAAATAATAATTCCAAAGATAACATAGAAATCTTTATAATTATTGTTTTCAGAAATTTTTTTAATTGACTCATTTGAAAACTTATATGACTTATCAAAATCATTTTTAGAAAAATATATAACAGAAAGAATAAGATCTGACAAAAAATATTTATTAAAAGCTGAAAAACTTAAAAAATCATAGATAACATTTTCAGGTTTTGATATAATTGCGTTTACTGAATAAAATAAAAATTTAGCTTCAAAATTATTTTCTTCAATGTTAGTTGCTTGAAAAAAGTATAATCTTGCTTTTTCATAAAAGTTTTGTGAAAAATAAATTTTACCAACCAATATACACCACAAAGGATCATATATACCAGTGTCTTTAATAGAAAAAAGTTTATTAAAAGCTTCTGTTGTTTGGTTTAATTCAAAGAGAATAGCAGCCATTTTAATTTGATAATTATGAAGTTCAAATTTGTCTGTAATAAAACCCATTTCTAACATAATTTGCATATAATGTAATGCTTTTTGTTTATTATCTAATTTATTATTTAATTCAATCAATAAATAGAGAAAATCTTTAGTATATGGTTTTTTTTGTTCAATGTTTTCAAGATAATTTTTAGCTTTATAAAGTTCTACTATATTATTTTTATAAAAAACTGTATCAAATAGTTTTAAATATTTATATCTATTATAAAGAATAAAAATTATTGAAGGGGAACAAACTATTGAAAAAATAATTATTATATCTATTAAATTCATTTTTTATTTTTTTATTATTTTAGTCTTTAGTTTTTTATTTTTATTTTGTATTTTTATTAAATTAATTTACATTTTGTTAATAAAATAAATTGAAAAAAAATAATTTCAAACTATTTTTTATTGTGTTGTTGCACTTTTGATAAAAATTTTATTTTTTTAAAACATTTTAATAAAATTTGATAAAATTAATTTTTATTAAAAACTGATTATAAAAAAATTTTTTTAAAAAACTTTAATAATATGTAATGGTATTATATGTTTAATAAAGAATTAATAGAAAAATATTCAAAATCTTTTAAAGAAGGACAAATTATATTCACTGAAGGAAGTTTTGGAAGAGAGATGTACATACTTCTAGAAGGAGAGGTTGAAATATATAGAGAAATTGATGGTAAAAAGAGAGTTCTTGCAGTATTAAAAAAGGGTGATTTTTTTGGAGAGATGTCTATTATAGATAAATTTCCAAGAAGTGCTTCTGCTTGTGCAAAAACTAATATAACTGTTATAGTAATAAATGGTATTTTATTTGCGAAATTACTTCAAACTAACATTGAATTTTCTATTAAAATTATAAAAATGTTAATTTCAAGATTGAGAAATACAAATGAAATTATAGTAAGTTTATATAATAAAGATAGAGAAGATAAAGTTATTTCTGCAATAAACGAATTTTTCAATTATGAGGTAAAAGATCCGAATTTAAAAAATAAAAAAATGATCCCTAAAGATCAATTTATTCAATATTGTGAAAAGAGTAAAAATCTACCAAAAAATATTGTTGTTACTCAATTAAATGGTTTAAAATCAAAAAATATTCTTGATTATGATAATTCTGGTAAATTTATTTTTTGTACTAACATAGATAGAAGATATAAAAAAAATTAATATTAATTTTTCATTCCTCTTACTCTTGGTATTAAACAAATAAACTTAAGTATTTTGTTTGAGTTATTAACATATTGATGTTCTTCAAAAGGTGGTACAAATATCGCATCTCCTTCTTTGATCACAATTTCTTCTCCTTTACTATTTTTTAAAACACCTTCTCCTTCTAGGATGTAATTTTCATGTTCCCAATCATGAGAATGTAAAGGAGTATGGCCACCTGGTTCAATTATAAAAACTCTTAATATGAAGTTTGGAACATCAAAATTATCACCAAGTAAAACTTTAAATTTAGAATTTTTAGCACCTTCCATTTTTACTTCAGACCATTCAATATCATTGATATTTAGTTTTTTTATGTTCATAAAATCCTCCTTTTGTCGATAAAAATAATATGAAAGATAAAATAAAAATTTCAATAATAATTCAAGCTAGAATTAATTCAAAAAGATTTAAAGCAAAAGTTTTAAAAAATTTTGGACCTTATAACATAATAGAATTTATTCAGAAGAGATTTCTTCTTTTAGAAAATGATAATCTGTATAAAAATAATTTAAATGAGCATTTTAAATTTAACTTTATTCTTGCTATACCATATGATGAATCAAGATATTTTTATCCATATCTTCAAAAAGGTTTTAATATTGTTGAAGGAGAACATTTTAATGTCTTACAAAGATTTTATGATGCTTTTTCCCAATTTGAAGGTGATTATTTAATAAGAGCAACCGGAGATAATCCATATTTTTCATTATTAAGTATTTTGGATTCTTTAGAAATTATTTATAATAGTGAAAAGCTAAATAAGTATGGAAGAATAGATTATATAGTTAAAAATGGGCTTCCTTTAGGTACAGGTGTTGAATTTATTTCAAAAGAAGCTTTCTATAAAGCATATAATTGCTCCGATAAGGAATATCAATTTGAACATGTGACACCGTATATATATGAAAATCCTCATCTTTTTAATATATTCTATAAAGATTTAAATCAATTTTATAATATAAAAAACTTAAGATTAACTTTTGATGAAAAAGAGGATTTTGAAGTTATTAATTTTATAGGAGAAAAAACAAACTTTTCTTTGTTTACTGATCTAATTGAAATAGAAGATATTTTTAATGAAAATCCAGAAATTTTCAAAATAAATCATAATATAAAACAGAAATCTTTTAAAGATACTGAAATTGAAAGAATTAATAATGGATGATTCTATTGTTTTTATCTTAAGACTTTTATTAATTTTTTTGGTAATATTTTTATGTGCAATTATTTATGTTTTTTATAATAAAAATAAAAATAAATTAAATTTAGTAAATGAGTCAACAATTGTTGAACAGATAAAAAAAGTATTTAAATTATCTATTATAGAACTAAATATTTCAGAAATATATAATTATGAAAAAGCAAAAAATATTCTTTTTATATCATTCAAAAAGAAAGCATTGATTATTGTAAATGCAAAAGTAATTATAGGATTTGACTTTGAAAAATCAAAGATATCGTACATAAAGGAAGATAAAAAATTAATTTTTGAAAAGTTGGATGGTCCTGAAGTAATTTCAATTGATACCAATTACAATTTTTATGATATTCAATATAGTTTTTTTAATAAAATAAGTGAAAAAGATATTAATGAATTTCTAATTGAAATAAAAGAAAAATTAAAAAATAAAATATTAAATGATCAATACAAAAAATATTGTTTTAATATATTAATAAATGGATTAAAAAATTTATGCAATATATTTGATTTAAAATTAGAGTTTTCAAATAAGATATTAATGATTGAAGAGGGGAATAAAAATGACAATTCGTAATTTTAACAAGAGTTACTCTAATAAAGATAATAATTATACTCAAAATATTTTAATAATTTATTATACATTAACTGGAACATGTGAAAAAGTTGCTAATTTAATCAAAGAAACTTTTGAAAAAAAGAATATTAACATAGATTTACTTAAAATTAAAGATGTTAATGAAAGAAAAGGTATCTTGGGTTTTTTAAGATCAGGTTATGAAGCTCTGTTTGAAAAATTGCCAGAAATAGAATATGATGAAATTGAATTCAATAGGTACAATTTATTTATAATTATTTCTCCAACATGGGCTGGAAGATTAGCATCTCCAATGAGAAGTTTCCTTAATAAAAATGGGAAAAAATTAAATAATGTAGTATTTATTTCCCTTGCTGCTGACAAATATAGAACAACCTTTTTAGATATGGAAAAATTTACACAATTTCCAAAAGCTAAACTATTTTTGAAACAAAAAGAAATTGATTTAACAAAAATTACTAATTTTTTCAAAAATATTGAAGATCAAAATTAAATAAATAAAATAATTAAGTAAAGAATTTGATAAAATTAATAAAATTAATAAAATAAATATTATAAAAAATAAATAATTAAAATTATAAAATTAATAAAGTATTAATTATTTATAATTAAACCAACATAGTCTGTTTCATCTGAAAAATAAATTTTTTTATTTTTAGAATCGTAGAATCCACTTACAAAAAATAGATACAATTGTTGATTTTTATTATTTCCAAAATGTTTTTCTTTATTTAATATAAAAGTTACAATGGTTATATTTTTGTATTTTTCATCAATTGACCAAGCTTTAATGTAATCATCTACTTTCTCAAGATCAATCTCAATGTGTTCTTTATATGCTCCTTTTGCATCATATAGTATTGCATAAAAAGCACCATCAGATGGATAATATCTATATTCAATAGAACCTTCTTTTAATAGATCATAAAATCCATAAAAAACATCATATTTTAATGAAATAGGATTTTTATGGTATAGATCAAATCTAACATAATTATCATCTTCAACGCATGTAACACCAATTATATCTGTTTCTCCCATTTCTGAATATTTGTGATCATTTTGTGGATCATTTAAAATTGCTTTCATTTGGTCAAATGTAGTATCAAAAACACTTTTTACTTTTGTTGCATTAAAATTGTATATTTTAGTTTCTTCTTGATTTTTATATTGAGTAAGTCCACATGAAAAAAAAGTTAAAATCAAAGGAACAATTATGAATAAAATAAAAATTTTTTTCATTTTTTCTCCTTTGTAAATGTATATAATTAAATAATAAACTAAAATTAAAAAAAAACAATTGAAGTTTAATATAGTTTATTATTTTTCTTTAAATAATTTAATTCTATGTTAATTTAATTCTGTAAAATAATAATTTATTTATTAGGAGCCAAAATGAAAGAGGTATTATCTGGAAATGAAGCTATTGCAAGAGGAGCATATGAATCTGGATGTAAAGTTGCTTTAGCATATCCTGGTACACCTTCTACAGAAATCTTACAAACTATAGCTGATAATTATAAAGATAGCATCTATTGTGCATGGGGATCAAATGAAAAAACTGCATTTGAAACTGCATTGGGTGCTTCAGTTGCAGGAGTTAGATCACTTGTTGCTATGAAACATGTTGGGTTAAATGTTGCTGCAGACCCACTTTTTACTGCAGCTTACACTGGGGTAGGAGGTGGATTTGTTATAATTTCTGCAGATGATCCTTCTAATCATTCTTCTCAAAATGAGCAGGATAATAGATGGTATGGAATTCATGCTAAAGTTCCTGTTATAGAACCATCAGATTCACAAGAGTGTTTAGATTATGTTAAATACGGTTTTGAAATTTCAGAAAATTTTGATATTCCTGTTATTATAAGACTTGTTACAAGAGTTTCTCATTCAAAATCAATATGTACATTGTCAGAGCCTATAAAAAGAGAAATTAAATTTAATTATAAGAAAGATGTTAGAAAATACATTATGGTTCCTTCTCACTCAAATCCACAACATGTTATATTGGAAAAAAAACTTTTAGACATTCAAAAATGGAATTCAGAAAATAATCTTACAAAAGAAGAAATTTTGGATACTGAAATTGGCATTGTGACTTCTGGCTTAACTTATCAATATGTAAAAGAAGTTTTCCCTCAATATTCTGTTCTAAAATGTGGCATGGTTTATCCAGCTCCAATAGAAGCCATAAAAAAATTTAGAGAAAAAGTTAAAAAACTTTACTTTATTGAAGAATTGGAACCGATTTTAGAATTTCAAGCCAGACTATCAAACATTAAAGTAGATTTGGGAAAGGATAAAATTCCATATTACCATGAACTTTCAGTTGAAAGGCTGAGATCAATTTTTTATGAAAATATTGATTTTGAAGAAAAAAAACAAAAATATAATTTTAATTTACCTCCAAGACCTCCTGTATTATGTGCAGGTTGTCCACATAGAGCTACATTTTATAACTTAGGGAAAAATAAAGAATATATTATTCATGGTGATATAGGTTGCTATACATTAGGTTTTATTGATCCTTTAAATGCAATGGATACAACGATATGTATGGGTGCATCTATAACAATGGGAAACGGTTTTTCTATCGTTAATAAAATCTCAAGTGAAAAAAAGAAAGTGATATCAATTCTTGGAGAATCAACTTTTATGCATTCTGGTCTAACAGGTACAGTAGATGCAGCCTATAATATGCTTTCGAATACTATAATAGTTCTTGATAATTCAGTAACAGCTATGACTGGACATCAAGATAATCCAATGACTGGAAAAACATTAATGGGTGAAGATGCACCAATCTTTGATATAAAAAAATTTGCTGAAGCTGCAAATATTAAAAAAGTAGATATTGTTGATGGATATTTCGTTAAGAAAATAGGTGAACTTATAGAAGAACATCTCAATTATGATGGAGTATCAATGATAGTGGTTAAAAAACCATGTGTATTAAAAAAAGGAGTTAAAACCAATCCTCCATTGAGAATTAATCAAGAAATATGTAAAAAATGTAAAGTTTGCCTAAAAGTAGGTTGTCCTGCTATAATGCTTACTAATGAAGGAAATATTATTATAGATGAAACAATGTGTGCTGGATGTACTGTTTGTTATCAAGTTTGTCCTTTTAAGGCAATTGAACACACAAAAAATTAAATTAAAAAATTAAAATAAAATAATAGAGTTAATAAAAAGAAAATATATGAAATAAAATAAACTTACATAGTTAAAATAGAATAAACAAAAAATAGTGATTGAATTTTTAAGTTAAAAAATTAATGATGTTAAATTTATAGTAATTTACATTAATAAAATAAATATTGGGAGAAAATATGGTTAAAAATATATTATTAAATGGAGTAGGTGGGCAAGGAATTCTTCTTGTTTCTGAAATTTTAGTTGAAGCTCTTTTATTATCAGGTTTTGATGTTAAAAAAAATGAGATACATGGAATGAGCCAAAGAGGAGGAGTTGTTAATTCTCATATCAGATATGGGGATAAGATTTATTCTCCAATAATACCAGTCGGAGAAGCAGATATAATAATTTCTTTTGAATATTGTGAGACTTTAAGGTTTATTAATTATTTAAAAGAAAATGGTTTAATTATTTTTAATCTTCAAAAAATTATTCCAGTTTCAGTTTCTTCTGGAAAAGCAAGCTATCCACAAAATATAGAAGATGAATTAACAAAATACTATATAAAATATGATTCTTTTGATGCTTTTTCTTATGCTAAGAATTTTGGAATGCCTAAAGCTACAAATATAGCTCTTTTAGCTTATAGCTCAAAATATTTAGAGGATATTAAAGATGAGATATGGGAAAAAGCTATGAGGAAATATATAAAAGAAAAATTTTTTGATAAAAATTTTGAAATTTTTAAGAGTTTAAAAAAGAGTTATTAAGAAAAAACTTAAAAATATATTAAAAATAAATAATATAAAAATATATCAATTGAAATTATTGTAGAAAATTTTCTACACTTTTGTTGATTTTTTTCAACATTTTCTATGTAATTCTAAGATTAAATTTTTTACCTAATCTTAAAAATTTAATTTTCTCTTTTTCAAAAATTCTAATTGAATAGCTCAAATAATTGAATAATTAAAGTAAATTTGAATTATAAGGAAAATATTTTTTTTAAAATAATATTATTTTAATCTTTTTTGGTATAAAAATTGATGTATTTAATTTAAATTTTTTATTTAAATTTAGTTTATATTTTTTTATTAATTTTATTATTATTAATATTTTTTAATAATATAGAATGAGGTAATAAATGAAAAGAAGGACAATATATAAAATAATTGAAAAGGAAGGAATTGCATTACATTCTGGTAAAATTTCTAAAATTAGATTTTTGCCTTCAGAAAATGGAATAATATTTTATAATACACTCAGGGATAAAAATAAAAACTTTCCTATTAAAATTTCCCCTTTTGAAGTTATAAATACATCATATGCAACTGTTATTGGTAGAAACTATCCTATACAAACTGTAGAACATGTTTTAGCAGCACTTCATGGATTAAATATTACAGATATAGAAATTGAAATATTTGGAGATGAACCACCTGTATTTGATGGTTCATCAAAATATTTTGTTGAAATTTTATTAGAAGCTGGATTAAAAGATTTAGAATATGAAATTTCTCCTATTACATTAAATTATCCAGTATGGGTTATCAATAACGATTCATATCTTATAGCTATACCATCTGATATATTTGAAATAACTTATAGTATTGATTTTACTGAAAAATCAAAAGTTTTAGGCTTTCAACATGTAAACTTTAAAATAGATGAAGATACATTTATTAAGAACATTGCAAATGCAAGAACTTTTGGTTTTTTGGAGGAAATAGAGTGGCTAAGATCAAATAATTTAGCTTTAGGTGGATCATTAGATAATTCTATCGTATATCATAAAGATGGAATTGTCAATGGTAATTTAAGATATCATAATGAAGCAGTAAGACATAAAGTTTTGGATTTAATTGGTGATATTTATTTATTAGGTAAACCAATAAAAGCTCATATTTTTGCTCATAAAGCTGGTCATAAACTTGATGTTGAACTTACCAAAAATATATATACAATGATCAAAGAAGAAATTACTGCAACAAAATTAATTCAATTAAGAAATGAATTCAAAAAAATAAGTGAACAATTAAAATTAAATATAGAAATTTAGTTTTTATTTTATCTTTAATATTTAAAATTTAATATTTTTATAAAATAGCTTAATAATTAAAATATTCTCTGTAATTTTAATATCCTTATTATAATTCAATATTTCTTTAATTTTTTTACATAAATTTATTATGATTTTAAAGATATTAATTTTCATGTTTTGGCTGTTTTTGTAGTTATTTATAAAGTTGCAATTTTATATAAAAAGTTTAAATATTTTTTAGTGGATAAAAGAAATCAGAATTTTGAAGATATTTCCAAATATTTTAACGAAAATCAAATTAAAATATTTAAAGAAAATATTGAAAAATCAGATGGTGCAGAGGTTTTTTTTGGAATAGATGAAAATGATAATATCCAACCAATATTTTTTGGAAATGATGATTCTGTAATAACTGATTATGATTACATAATAAATTTTAAGACAATTATTCATAATCATCCATCAGGGAACTTAAAGCCTTCATATAATGATAATCATTTTGCAAATTTTGCAGCTAAAAATGGAATTGGGTTTGGGATTATAAATAATGAGGTAACAAAAATTTATTTTGTTGTTCCGCAAACATCTGTAAAAAAAATAATAGAAATAGATTCTCAAGAAATAGATGATTTTTTAACAGAAAAAAACAAAAATATTAGCAAAATTATACCATCATTTAAGAGAAGAGATTCACAAATTTTAATGGCTAAGACTATATTAAAAGCTTTACATGAAAATTTAAAATGTGCAATTGAAGCAAATACTGGTATCGGTAAATCTTTTGCATATCTTTTACCTATTTTTTTAAACATTAAATATAATAAAATTAAATTCTTGATCACAACTAATACTATATCTTTACAAAAACAACTTATAGAAAAAGATATTCCTTCAATGATAAAAATTACAAATATTGATATTAAGTATGACTTTCTTTTAGGAAGAAATAATTATATATGTTTGTTTCGTTTCCAGCTTTTAAAAGAAAAAGAGATTAATCAATCATTATATGATGATACAAATATATATACTGATGCTATTGAAAAATTTATTCAAACAACTTCAACTGGGATACTTGATGAGCTTGATAAAGATATTATTGGCAATATAAAAAATGAAATAAATTCTAATTCAGCAATTTGTCTTAAAAATTCATGTAAATTTTTTCCTAACTGTTTCTATTATATTTCAAGAAAAAAATTAGCGACTTGTGATATAATAGTTCTAAATAATCATCTATTTTTTTTAAATGAAAAGTTTAAAGAATTCTCAGAATTTATACCAAGATCATCTTATGTTGTTTTTGATGAAGCCCATAATATTGAAAATTGCATTGAAGATATATTAACTATTTGTTTTGACTATCAATATTTTGAAAATAAATTAAAATTTTTATTTAATAAAAATAATAAAAATGAGAATGGTTTGTTGATTTTGCTTAAAAGAAAAATTGAAAACAATCATAAAATATTTAAGAAATTTATTGATAATTATTTTGTTGAATTGACTAATTTAATTGAAAATGTAAAAGAAGAAATATATCTTCTTTACAAAGAATTTGGAAGTTTTCTAAATTCATATAATTTAGAAGAAAATAATTTTTCAAAAATTAATAGTAAATCAAATAAAAATTTTTATAATGACAATTTAGTTGTTGATATTCTTGATTTTTATAAAAAAATAAATATAAATCCTGAACAATCTAATAATTTTAATAATATATTAAAAAATTTTTTCAATTTAATAAAAAAACTTGATGAAAAACTACAAAGTTTAATAGAAGAAATTTTTTATAATGAGCTTAGACTAGATGAAAACGAGGAAATTAATAAAGATAATTTAATGAATTTAGAATCTAATTCTTCTCAAAATGAAAATAATATTTTTTCAGAGAAAGAAAAAAACATATTTTTATTTATAAAAAAAAATATAGATTTTATAAAGAGTTATATAGAAGATGTTATTAAGATAATTTACTTATTTTTAAACTTTGATGAAAATTTATATTTTGAAGAAGATAATGTTTTATGGATAAACCTAAATAAAAATAATTTTCAGCTTTATTCTTTATTTTTAAGTGAAAAAGAAGTAATAATTGAAAAAATTTTTCAAAATTATAAATCATTAATATTTACTTCAGCAACTCTCTCTTTTAATAAAGATTTTGATTATTTCATAAAATCATTAGGTTATAGTGATTTTGAAAAAGAACTTTCAATTGATAATAATGATAATAAGAAATTTATATATACTTTAAAATCATTAGATAGTAATTATTTGGAAATAAATACTTTTATATTTGATTCTCCATTTAATTATCTAGAACAAAGCGAATTAATGATAGTTAAAGATTCACCTGATCCAAATTCAAGTGAATTTATAGATTTTGTTTCTAATTGTTCATTAAAATTAATAGAATTATCTTCGGGAAGAGCTTTTATTTTAACTACCTCTTACAATGATTTAAACTATATTTATGAGTTTTTAATAAATAGTGGTGTTGAAAAAAAATTAAATATTTTAGCTCAAAACAAAAAATATAGCAATTATAAATTAACAGAATTATTTAAAAAGACTGACAGATCTGTTTTAATTGGAACATTAAGCTTTTGGGAAGGAATAGATATTCCTGGTGAAGCTTTAGAACTTATAATAATAACAAGATTACCTTTTCAAGTACCATCTTCTCCAGTAATTAGATTTAAATCGAAAAAAATAGAAAAAAATGGTGGAAATTCATTTTTAGAG
Organism: Spirochaetota bacterium; assembly: GCA_026415295.1. Taxonomy (NCBI): domain Bacteria; kingdom Pseudomonadati; phylum Spirochaetota; species Spirochaetota bacterium. Next base: position 85,208 of record JAOAHJ010000004.1, read on the forward strand.
ATTTCATTGCCTTACTCATCAATAAAATTAAAACAAGGTTTTGGTAGGTTAATAAGAAAAGATGATGATATAGGTGTTTGTTTTATTTTTGACAATAGAATAAAGACAAAAACTTATGGAAATAGCATATTAAATACACTCCCAGAAACAAAGGTTTATTTTGACAATTTTGAAAAATTATATATTAATTATAATAGATTTTTAAAAAGGAATAACAGAATTTAGTTTTATTAAAATCTAAAATGATAAAATTTAATAACTATGAAAAAAGTCAAAATATTTTTAGATAAAAAAAACAATTTTTATTTATTGCTTTTTATTGCATTAATATTGATTTTTAATTTAAGTTTATTTGCAACTGGTAAAAATCCAATACCTCAAGAAAAAATAAATTACTATAAAGATGTTTTAAAATTTGGAACAATTAATGATTTAAAAAAGATTCTAGCTGAATTAATTATATATGACTGTAGACCTTTAATTGATGAATTAATACAGGTATTATTAACAACGAATGATATAGGTATAAAATCCTCTGTTTTAAGTATAATAAAAGATATACAGGAAGCTAAAGATAAAGTTAAACCATATATAATTATGGTAATAAATGATAAATTTTCAGATAGTTCTTTACTAAGATTAGTTATTATAGCTGCTGGCAACTATAAAATAATTGAGCTAGAAGATAAAATTTTTGAGATATTTAATAAAAAAGAGTATGAAACAGAAATCGAATTAAGAAAGGCATGTATTGAGTCACTTGGCAATATGTTGTCAACAAAATATATGGAACAAATTTTTAACTTTTATATAGATACTAAAAACAACGCTGATTTAAGGGCTATTTGTGCTTTATATTTTTCAAAATTTGATTCTATTAAAAAAGAATATATTGAAAAAATGAATCAGATAGTAGCTGATAAAGCAGAAAATAGTATAGTAAGAAGATTTACTATATACGCTTTATCAAAATTTGGAGATCAATCATCTTTTGAAGCTTTAATAGCAGCTTTGAAATCGGATGATCCATATATACAGATTTATGCTGCACAAGCAATAAAAAAATATAATGCAGATGAAGCAAAAAAAGTTATATTTGAACTGATTAGAAGTAATAATTCAAAAGTAAGACTTGAAGTTGTTAAGGTTCTTGGAGAATTTAATGCTATAGAATATATAGAGGCTATTATATATTTGTCTCTCTATGATTCAGATAATAATGTTAAAAAAGAGGCTAGAGATGTTTTTTTAAAAATGATTTCTTCTCTATCTATATTAAATTTTAGTAATGAAATAAAGGAAAAAATAAGATATTTATTAGATTATATTTCTAAATATGATCCATCTGAAGATAATAGAAATAAAGCAAAAACTTTATTACAAAAATTTTTTCCAAACTGAATTTTTATTTTGATTAAATAATGAAACAATTTTAATTTTAAATAGTATAATAAAATATAACTTAATTTATTCAATAATAAAAAGGAGATATAAATGGCAAAAGAAAAAGAAAATCAGAAAGATGATATTTTGCAATCAACAATTGATTCTATTAAAAAGCAATTTGGCGAAGGTTCCATAATGAGATTAGGAGAAAAAATTAATCAGGAAATCGATGTAGTTCCTACAGGTTCTTTATCGCTTGATATAGCTTTAGGAGTTGGTGGTATCCCAAGAGGTAGAATTATTGAAATATATGGTGCTGAAAGCTCAGGAAAGACAACTTTAGCATTACATATGATAGCTGAAGCTCAAAAACTTGGTGGAGTTGCAGCTTTCATAGATGCAGAACATGCATTAGATCCCACATATGCAAAAAAAATAGGTGTTCAGGTTGAAAATCTTCTTATATCTCAACCAGATACAGGAGAACAAGCTCTTGAAATTTGTGATGCTTTAGTAAAATCAGGACAAGTAGATATTATTGTAATCGATTCTGTAGCTGCCTTAGTTCCCAAAGCAGAGATAGATGGTGATATGGGGGATTCTCATATTGGGTTACAAGCTAGATTAATGTCACAAGCTTTAAGAAAATTAACAGCTTCAATTGCAAAAACAAATACAATAGTTGTTTTTATTAATCAAATTAGAATGAAAATTAATACTATGCCTTTCGGAAATCCAGAAACTACAACTGGAGGTTTAGCATTAAAATTCTATTCATCAATAAGAATAAATGTAAAAAAAATGGATTCAGTGAAGGACGGAGAAGAATATACAGGAAATAGCATAAAATTAACAGTTAAAAAAAATAAAGTTGCTCCTCCTTTTAAAAGTGCAAATATTACTCTTACTTTTGATCGAGGAATAGATAAGACACTTGAAATTTTAGAACTTGGTGAAAAAATAAATCTTATAAAAAAAATTGGGTCTTGGTATAGTTATAATGACATAAAACTTGGACAAGGTAAAGCTAATGCTACTAAGTTTTTAGAAGATAATCCAAAATATATTGAAGAAATTGAGGAAAAAATAAGAGAATTTTATGGTTTAAAGAAGCCAAAGAATGAAAGTGAATCAAAAAATATCGAAGCAAACAAAGATTTAAATAAAGAAAAAAATAAAGTTTCTAAATAATTGATTTAATAAATTTATTGTATAATAGAACTAAAAATAGAGGATGGGATATGATAAAGATAGGAATTTGTGGTTCTAAAGGTAGAATGAGTCAAGAGATAATTAATCTATTAAAAAATAGAGATGATTTAGTTATTAATGGTTTATGGGAAGACTTTAAAAATATTGAAAAAGAAGAGTATATAACTATTAATAATGAAAAAGTTTTTTATTCTAAAGATATTAACTGTTTAATTAATTCAGATATTATTATTGATTTTTCGCACCCTTCAAAGCAAAAAGCAATATATAATTTTTTAAATGAAAACAACAATATTAAGTTAATCTGTGGAACTACTGGTCTCGAAGAAAAAGATCTAGAAAATTTAAAATTGCTTGGTAATAAAACAACTATTTTTTATTCTCCGAATATGAGCTATGGATTAAATTCTTTGATTTTTTTACTAGATGGATTTTTGAAACTTTATAAGGATTATGATATTGAACTTTTAGAAACTCATCATATTAATAAAAAAGATGCTCCATCAGGAACTTTGAAAAAAATATTATCTAAAATTAAAGAAATTTATCCAAATAAAAAAGAGGTCTATGATAGACATAATTTATTTAAAGAGAAAGATATTAATGAAATAGGAATAAGCTCAATAAGATCTGGTGGTGTAAAAGGGATTCATCAGATAATTTTTGGAAATGAATTTGAAATAATTAAAATTGAACATGAAGCTTTAGATCGTAAAGTTTTTGCAAATGGTGTTTTAGAAGCTATAAACTTTATTAAAGATAGAAAAAATGGATTTTTCACTTATGATGATTTAATTAAATTCAAAATAAATTATTTAGAAAATAAATAATTTTTATAAAAATATAATTATTATATGAAAGAATTTTATTATGTAACTTTATCCCTTGGTTCTAATACTAATAATGCAAAGCATTATTTAAATTTAGCTTTTAAAGCATTACAAAGTTATTTTGAAATAGTTGATAATACTGGAATATTAAAAAGTGAACCTTTTGGATATAAAGATCAAAATGATTTTTATAATGCCCTTTTAATCATAAAGACTAAATATTTACCTGGCAAATTATTAAAAATATTACAAAATATTGAAAGAAAGTTAAATAAAAATAAGAATAAAAATATTTTCTGGGGTGAAAGAATTATAGATATAGACATAATTAAATTCGAAGATTTTAATATATTTTCTAACAATTTAACTATTCCTCATCCTGGCTTAAGAGATAGAAAATATTTAAAAATATTAATGGAGAAGTTAAATAAAATTGAATTACTAAAAAGCTAAAAAAATTTAATAAAATTTATTTTTTTAAAGTATTAGGATTATCTATTTATTAAATTTTGATTAAATTGGATTCATTCATGAAAAATTTTAATAGTTTACAAAAGAAAAAAAAAGAAAAAATACCTATTATAATGGTTACTGCTTATAATTTTTACATTGCTAAAATAATTGATCAAATTGAAGAGATAGATGCTATTTTAGTTGGTGATTCGATGGCAAATGTAGAATATGGTTATGAAAGCACAATTCAAATAACTTTTGAACAAATGCTTGATAGAGTTAAAATTGTTTCACAAAATACATTAAATAAACCAGTGATTGCTGATATGCCTTTTCTATCTTATGGTGTTGAGATTAAGTATGATATTTTAAATTGTGGAAGGATGATAAAAGAGGGATATGCAAATGCTATTAAAATTGAAGGTGGTAAAGAAAAAATAGAATTAATTAAAAGACTTTCTGATATTGGTGTTCCTGTACAGGGGCATATAGGTCTTAAACCTCAACATCATAATAAAGAAGGAGGTTATAAAATTGCAGGTAAAACAGATAAAGAGATTGAGGAATTACTTGATGATGCAATACAGCTTCAAAATGCAGGAATATTCTCATTAATTTTAGAATGTGTAACTGATGAAGCTTCAAAGATTATAACAGAAAGCCTTAAAATTCCAACTATAGGAATAGGTTCAGGTAAGAATGTTGATGGGCAAATTGCAGTGATAAATGATCTGTTGGGATTATCTTATTACATTCCAAGTTTCACAAAAAAATATGTAGATTTAAATACTATAATAAAAGAAACCTTAATTAGTTGGTGCAATGATATATATTCTGGAAAATACCCTGAAAAATGGTTTAATAAAAAAGATAAATAAAAAGTTTTAAAAAAATGGAGGACATAATTGAAAGTTATAAAAGATATTAAAGAAATGAAAGAATATATTAATAATTTAAAAAAAAATTATAACTCTATAGGTTTTGTTCCAACAATGGGAGCTTTGCATGAAGGTCATCTTTCTTTAATAAGAAGAGCTAGAAATGAAAATGACATAGTTATAGTTTCTATATTTGTAAATCCTTTACAATTTGGACCAAATGAAGATTATAATAAATATCCTAGGACTTTTGATTCTGATTCATATTTGTGTGAAAAAGAAAAAGTAGATATTATATTTGCACCAGATGAAAATAAGTTTTATGAAAAAGAACATTTGACATATGTATATGTTAATGAACTTTCAAACTATTTATGTGGAAAAAGTAGACCTGGGCATTTTCAGGGGGTTTGTACTGTAGTAAATAAATTATTCAATATAATTAAACCAACTAGAGCTTATTTTGGGAAAAAAGATTATCAGCAATTAATAATTATAAAGAAAATGGTAGAAGATCTTTCAATGGATATAGAAATAATAAGTTGCAATATTGTAAGAGAACTAGATGGTTTAGCTTTAAGCTCTAGGAACAAATATTTATCTGATGATGAAAGACTTGAAGCTCTAAATATTTATAAATCATTAAAATATGCTAAAGATAAAATATTAAATGGAGAAAAAAATTCGGATATCATAAAGAAGGATATTGAAAATATTTTAAAAAGTGGTAAAAAAACTAAAATTGATTACATTGAAATAGTTGATAAATATTCTCTTAAGCCAAAAGTTCTTATAGATAAAGATACTTTAATAGCAATAGCATGTTTTGTTGGTTCAACAAGGTTAATTGATAATATTTTAATAGAAGATTTCATAAATTAAAAAATTTTACATAAAAGGTTTGTGGATGTATATAAGTTTTAAAAATTTTACTTATTTTACAAATGACTTTTATAATTTAACTAATATTATTTATTTGTTTCTAGTTTATTTTTTAAGTGTTTTAACTTCTTTTTTTATCAGAGAAAAGAGCAAGTTTTTTATTTATAAAAATTTAACCAGTGATTATATTCTTTCAGAAAAGAGAAATTATTCTTCAACATATTTTTTAAGTCTTGCAGGAATATTTCTATTTATGTTTACAGGTGTTGGATATTCTAAAACTTATCCTTTTAATTATAAAAAATTAAATTTATCTAAAAGATTTTTCATAATTTTTATCCCAAATATATTAAACCTAATTTTTTCTTTATCTTTCTATTTTCTCTCATTAAACGGTGGTGAATTTTTTAAAATTAAATTTATTAATGACTTTTTAATATTATCTGTTTATGCTAATTTTATTTTATTTCTAATAAATTTTTTACCTTTCCCTTTTTCAGATACCTTACTATTTTTTACTAAATTCGATACATCTATTTATGCATTTGACTTTTTAGAAATATTTTTTGTTTTATTATTTGTAATATTCAGGTTTAATTTAAAGTCTTTTGAGTTTTATCTTTTAATTTTAGAAAAAATTTTTTAAAAATAATATTGAAAAAATAAAATAATTTTTTGAAACATTTATTGACTTTAATAATGAATAATATACATTTTTTTAGAAAAATTAATTCATTAAGGGGTTATTAAATGAGTGAGAAGATTGTTAATTTTGAAGAAGAGTTAGAAAAATCTCTTCAAACAATACAAGAACCTCAGGCTGGCTCAATAATAGAAGGGAAAATTGTATGTGTTAATAATAGTGAAGTATTTGTTGATATTGGTTGGACACAAGAAATAACAATTTCAATAGATGAATTTGACTCTAAACCCAATGAACTAGATAAGGTATATATTTATTGTTTTAAAGATAAATATGATAGGACTATTTTTTCTAAGAAAAAAGCAGACGAAATTCTTTTAAAAAGAGAACTTTCAAGACTTTTAAAGGAAGGATTACCAATTAAAGGTTTTGTAAAAAGGTATATAAAAGAGAAAAAACTATTTCAAATTGATGTTAAAGGAGTAAGTGGAATATGTTTTGCAGATAAAATTGACTTAAAAGATTTTGATGAAAAATTAGTAAATGATTATATTGAAAAGGTTTTTGATTTCAAGATATTAAGCTATAATAATAATAAGCTGGTTTTATCAAGAAAAGATTATTTAATAGATAAAGCTAAAATTGAAAAAATTAAATTTTTTAAAGAGAGAAATAAAAAAGATATTGTAAAATGTAAAGTTAAAAAAATACTTGAAAATGATAAAGGGGTTATAGTTGACATAGATTCTTTTGAAGGATTCATTCCAAGAAAAGAAATTTCTTATTCTAAATACTTTAACATTTCAGATATCCTTTCGGAAGGACAAATAATTGATGCTGAAATAATTGAACTTAATAAAAAAGAGGATAAAATAATTCTCTCTTATAAAAATACAAAGAAAGATCCATGGGAAAATTTAAAACTAAAAGAAGGTGATATCGTAAAAAGTAAAGTTGTGAAGGTTTTTCCTGAAGGTTTGTTTGTAAATATTGAAGAAGGCCTTGATGGATATATTTATAAAAAAGATCTTTCCTGGTTTGAAGATTTTGAAAATGAAAAAAATATTGCAAAAGAGGGTAATATAGTAGAAGGCAAGATACTTAGAATAGATAGAAAAAATAGAAAAATAATAATTGGTATAAAACATATATTGCCTAATCCATTTGAAAAATATATTAGTGAAAATGGTATTGGAAAAAAAGTTAAAGGTAAAATTGATAAAGTTACAGATTTCGGAGTTTTTATAGAGCTTGATAGAGGAGTTACTGGGTTATTAAAACAAGAGGACCTTTCATGGACAGAAGAACTAAACCCATCAAAATTATATTCAGATAAAGTAGGAAGTGAAATTGAAGTAGTTATCAAAAATATTGATACAAAAAAGAAAAGAATTGATTTATCTCTTAAAGACCTTTTTGATAATCCTTGGGACAATTTTCTTGCAAATAATAAAATTGGTTCAAATGTTGAAACATTAGTATCTGAAGTTGAAGAGAGAAAATTAGTGGTAAAACTTAATCAAGAAATTAAGGGTATTATCCCGGCAAGTGAAGTTTCAACTGAAAAGGTATTTAATTTAGCTGAAAAATTTAAAATAGGTGATAAAATAATAGCAAAGATTAAAACACTTGAACCAAAGAAAAAAAGAGTTGTTTTATCAATTAAAGATTATATTGAAGAGGAACAAAGTAAAGAACTTGGAAAATTTTTATTTGATCATCAAGAAACAAAAATAACTCTTGGGAAACTATTAAACAATAATAAATAATTTGCTCAATCAATAATTTTAAAAATTTATGATTAGTATAGATAAAGTAAAAAAGATCTTAGAAATTATTAGCCTTTTATCAAGAAATAATGGTATAGAAGATTTATTAAGTGGTATAATAAATAATGCTTCAAAGGTAATAGATGCAGAAGCTGCTTCTTTACTTTTGTTTGATAAAAATAAAGAAAATTTGTTTTTTTATATAGCATTAGGGGAAAAGGGAGAACAGGTAAAAGAGTCTTTTAGTTTAAAAAAAGGACAAGGTATAGCAGGATGGGTTGCTTTATATGGGGAACCATTAATAGTTAATGATCCACAAAATGATCCAAGATTTTTCTCTAAAATTTCGGAAGAAATTAACTACAAAACTAGAAATTTATTATGTACCCCTATGAAAATTGATGACAATATCATTGGAGTAATTGAAGTTATTAATAAAATAGATGGACCATTTACAGAAGAGGACAAAGAAATACTACAAGCTTTTTCAAATCAATGTGCAATACTTGTTTTTAATGCTAAAATATTTAATGATTTAATAAAAACAAATATAGCTTTGAAAGATGAGCTGGACAAGGTTAAAGATTCAAGAAAAATAATAGGGGAATCTCCTATCATTAAAGATAAAATAAAATTAGCAGAAATGGTTGCTCATACTGAATCAAATGTTTTGTTACAAGGAGAATCAGGAACTGGGAAAGAACTTTTTGCTGAATTAATTCATTACCTTTCCCCTAGGAAGAATGCTCCATTTGTAAAAGTTAATTGTGCAGCTATACCAGAGAATTTACTTGAATCTGAACTTTTTGGTTATAAGAAAGGAGCTTTTACTGGTGCAGTTAAAGATACAATGGGTAAAATTGAGCTAGCAAATAATGGAACACTTTTTTTAGATGAAATAGGAGAATTACCTTTATCGATTCAAGCTAAATTGCTAAGATTTATTGAAAATAAAGAGATACAAAAATTAGGTGACTCAAACCCTATACCTGTTAATGTAAGAATTATTTCTGCTACTAATAAAGATCTTCCAAAAGTTATTGCAGAGAAAAAATTTAGAGAGGATCTCTATTATAGAATTAATGTTTTCCCTATATATCTTCCTCCTTTAAGAGAAAGAAAAGAAGATATAGAAATTTTAGCTAATTATTTTCTCAAAAAATATTCGATTGAAACAAAAAAGAAAATAAGAGGATTTTCTGAAGAAGCAATTGAGATAATTAAAAATTATACATGGCCTGGAAATGTAAGAGAGCTTGAAAATGTTATTGAAAGAGCTTGTGTTTTAACCAATAGTGATATTATAAATTCAGATGTGCTCCTATTAACAAGTATTGATCCAAAAAATAGCTTTTCAGATATTTTTAAAGAAATGCCTCTAAAAGAAGCAATAAATGTATTTAAGAAAGAATATATAAATTATTTGTTGAATAAAAATAATTGGAAACAAACAAAAGTTGCTAAAATTCTTGATATACAAAGAACATATCTATCAAGATTAATAAAAGAACTAAATATAAATAAGTATTAAACTATAAAATTAAATTATTTAAATAATTAAATTATTATAAGGAGTTTTATGTGAAAGATATAGGATTAATTAAACCAGTTAAAGAAAAATACAGATCAAACTACGAGTTTATAATTGATTTGTTAATCTATTATTTCAAAAAATACCAAATTTTTTGGGTTATTGCAGGAATAATTATATTAGTATTTTTAATTTCTATATTAATTTTAGATTATAATTTGAAAATTAAAGAAGAGAAAGCAACTGTAGAATTAGAAAAGATATATGATAAAATTGAGCTTTTTATTACTCAATCTCAAAATATTTCTAATTATGAGAAAATTAAAGAAGAACTAATCTCAAATTTAAATATTATAGAAAAAAAATCTAAATTTACAAAAGTTTATAATAGAATTGTTTATTATAAGGGCTTAATTTTCTTTATCGATGGAAAATATGAAGATTCAATAAAAGAATTTAAAAAAATATATTCAAATAAAAGCTTTCATGCTTATTTTTTAGCTAATATTGGAATTATAAGAAGTTATATGCAACTGAATGATTTAGATAATGCCATAAAATATTCAAAAAAATTATATAATAATAATAAAAATAATGTTTATGGAGCTTATGGCGCTTATTTCTTAGGATTTTTATATAAAACAAAAGGAGATATATTAAAATCTATCCAATATTATAATATAGTTGAAGCTAATTTTTCAAATTCTAATTTTTCAAAGGATTCAAAATACTTTTTACTTGAAAAACAATTAAATGAAATAATTAATGAAAAGTATATTAAAGTTAAATAAATCTAATTTGATTTAAATTAGTTAAAAAAATAGTTGATAAAAAAATTTTTAATAAAAGAGATAAGTATGATAAATTTAAAGAAAAAAGACTTTCCTGTCCTTTTCATTTGTATAGGAGTTATTCTATTGTTCTCATTTTTATCACTAATTTTTTACAATGTAGATAAGACTTTTATTTATGATATTTTTGTTAATTGGAGAAATCCTGGTAAACCTACTGAAGAAATAAATGAATCAACTTTTGTATCAACTCCTAATAAAAAAGCAAGTAAAAAAATAGAAATTATAGGCATTGATAATTTCTCTTTAGAGAAAATAGGTAGATTTCCATGGTCTAGAGACACATATGTAAATATATTTAATTTTTTTATAAATCCTGAAGGAAAGTCTTATCCTGAATCTATACTTTTCGATATTGCTTTTCTTGAAAAAGAAAAAGATGATAAAGAAAATGATATATTATTAGCGAATTCTATTAAAAAAAATGGAAATGTTATTTTAGAATATTATCTTGATTTTGAAAAAGGTTTTGAAAAAAGTGGAGAACAAAAAGAAGTTGTTGATTATATAGAGAAAGAATTTACAATAGATTTAAAAAAAGCAAAAATTAAAGGAAGAAAAATAGATGAAAAAATAATTAAAAATAGGAATTTTGGAATTACCTTTAATGATATTACTCCCTTACTTAAAGAATATGCTTTAACTGGCTCTTATGCAGGAACAGTAGGTTTATTTCCTGATTCAGATAAAAAATATAGAAGATTACCACTTGTTTATATATATAAAAACCGAATACATTTTCATGCAATAATTTTTATGTTATGCCATTATTATGGAATAAATATAAATGATATAGAAGTAGATTTTGGAAGATATATAAAATTAAACAATATAACTAAAAATTCTAATAACAAAAAAGAAATAATAATACCTATAGATTTACATGGTAATCTTTTTATAGATTTCATTGGGAATTCATCTCAAATATGGCCTATTAGATCAGCTTATGATATATATTCTAATAGAGCTCCTGCTGAATATTTTAAAGATAAGTTAGTTTTTTTTGGAATATATTCACTTGGAGCTGCAAAAGATATTTGGTTAACTCCATCTGGATTAATGTTTGGAGTAGAATTTCTTGCTGTTGCAACAAATCAAATAATCAATCAAAAATTTTTTAAATTTTTTAATTGGTTTTTTATTTTTTTAGTTATTGTATTAGTTTCAGCTTTTCTTTCTTTCTATTTCTATAAATTACCAATTATTAAAACATATATTTTAGCGATTTTATTTTTATTTTTTTATACTTTATTTGCTTATATTGCTTTTATTTATTATTTAATTGTTCCATACTCTGGAATAATTATTCAAGTATTAACTTTATTAATTTCTATAATTGTTTATAGAATTTTAACAGAAGAAAAAGAAAAAAGATTTATTAGAGCAACATTTTCAAACTTTGTTTCAAAAGTTGTTGTTGATGAATTATTAAAACATCCAGAAAAAATAAAACTTGGTGGTGAGAACAAAGAAATAACAGTTTTATTTTCTGACATTAGAGGTTTTACATCAAGATCAGAACAAATGAAACCAGAAGAAGTAGTTGATCTATTAAATAAATATCTCTCAAGAATGACTGAGATTATATTTAAATTTCATGGAACTCTTGATAAGTATATTGGGGATGCAATAATGGCATTCTGGGGTGCTCCTATACCACAAGAAGATCACGCTTTACTTGCTTGTTGCACTGCATTAGAAATGACTAAAGAGCTTGAAAAATTAAATAATGAATTACCAGAAGATTTGAACCTTGATATAGGGATTGGTATAAATACTGGTTATGCAATTGTTGGTAATATGGGATCTTCATCAAGGATGGATTATACATTAATAGGTGATACAGTAAATACTGGTTCAAGATTAGAAGGTGTTAATAAATTTTATAAGACAAGAATTATAATTTCTGAATATACCTATGAAAAGGTTAAAGATTTTTTTTATATAAGATTAATAGATAAAATAACTGCAAAAGGTAAAACAATACCAATTAAAATATATGAAATTTTAGATTATAAAGAAGATTTTGATCCTTTTAAAATTGTTGATAAATATAATAAAATTGGAAACAAATTGAAAAGTGAATAAAACTTTTTCTTTTGGGAAAAAAATTTCACTAATTTTACATTTATTCTTCATTTTTTTAATATTAATAAATTTTAATTGTTGTGGTATCCCTGAACCTATAAATTTTATTAATTTACCAAAATTAAGATATGATACAACAATAAATTTTATATGGTTTATTATTGAAAATAAAGAAGCAGGATTTAAAGGTTACGATTTTCTTTACTCAGTTCAGGATAATTTAAATCCAATTTATTTTAATTGTAATGTCAAAGTTTATATCTCAAATAATTTTAATGTATCATCATCGAGTCCTAAATTAATTTGTAATCCTTCAAACTTAAATTTTATAGTACAAATTTATTTTAATGATCCTAACCCCTCTACAATTACACCTGAACCAAATAAGCTTTATGTGAGTATTTATGATAAAGATTGGATACCATTCTCTAATTCAATTTACAATGGAAGTAAGATCTTTTTTTTGGTAAGACCATATGTTGTTGATATAAAAGGTGAAGTTATTAAAACAATAGATTCATTAGGTACAAATATAATTTCAATCAATTTTTAATTGAAAGGGTATTAATATGGAATCCATATTAAATGATGCTGTTGTAAAAAGTGTAGTACAAATGATATTTTATATTTTTGTTGGTTTGTTTGCTTCTTTTTACTTTGTAATAATCTTGAAAAAAAAATTTTTAGGTTCTTTTTTATTGGGAACTTTAATAGGTGTTATGGGAGCAACCATACTTGGTGCTTTTCTAAACAATTTCATTAAATTTTTAACATCGTTTCCATTAGGATTAAATTCAATTTCTACAATTTTAGGTGCTTTTATTCTACTATGGTTTTATTCAAAAATTTCAGAAATAGAATAAAAATATTGACTCTTAGTTATAATTTTTTTATATTTAAATTGTTAAATTCTATATTTTCAATTTTTTAATATTTTTTAATTTTTTACTTATTTTTTCAAATTTTTAAGTTTTATAATAAATAAGTTTAAAATAATAAATTAATTTAATAATATATTAGATTAAGAGTTTAAACATTATTATAAAGGAGGGTGATTAATGCCAACTTATGATTACATTTGCAATTCATGTAATAAAAAATTTGAAATATTTAGACCAATTTCAGATGAAAGGGAAGTAACCTGTCCTGAATGTAATTCAACAAAAACTAAAAAAATAATATCAGCTGGTTCAGGAATAATATTTAAAGGTAGTGGTTTTTATACTACTGATTATAAAAAATCTGATATTAATAAAAAAGAAAATACAAATGATCAAAAAACTACTGTAAACAATAAAAATTGTAAACAATAAAAATTAAAATAAATTTTAAAATAAAAAAAATTTTCTAAAATTTTAATAATTTTTACAATGTTTCAAAATATTATACATCAAAATTTCTTTTATGTATACTTAATAATAACATATAATCATTTATTAACAATTATAATTTTTTTATATTTATCAGTATTTGTAATCAAATAATGTTATAAATTAATATAATATTTTAATTTATTATTTGATAAATGTATTTTGATTAAGTTAAAATCATACAATATTTATTTTTTTCTATATATATAGTATCCAAATATCAAATTATTAATCAATTTAATTTTATAAACTCTATTATTTAATTTATCAATCTCCTATAATCCCCTTAACAATTTCCTAATAAAAAAATTATTAATAATTAGTTTTTTATTCATCTAAATTTAATTTATATAATTGAATTTATCATTGTAATTAAAATATAAAGGAATTAAAAATGAAATTAAATATTGGAGTTTTTGGTTTAGGATATGTTGGTTTAATTACAGCTGTTGGTTTTTCCTATATTGGTTTTGATGTAAACTGTTTTGATATAAATAAGGAAAAATTAAAAGCTTTAAGAGATGGTAAAATTCCATTTTATGAAGAAAATATAGAGGAGATTTTAAAAGATTCAATTAAACAAAATAAGATTAATTTTCTTGATGACTCAAAAGATGTAATTGAAAAGTCAGATATAATTTTTATAGCAGTTGGAACACCTCCAGATAAAGAAGGTAAAGCAGATTTAAAATATATTTATGAAGTTGTTCTTGAAGTAATAAAATATATTAATAGTTATAAAATTATTGTTATTAAATCAACTGTTCCGCCGGGAACATGTAAAAGAGTCGAACTTTTTATAAAAGATAATATTAAAAATATTTCTGAAGAAAAAAAGATTGATGTAGATGTTGTTTCAAATCCAGAATTTTTAAGAGAAGGGAGAGCATTTCATGACTTTATAAATCCAGATAGAATAATTATTGGTACAAACAGTGAAAAAGCTAAAGAAATGATGTGTCTTTTATATGACTATTTTATTAAAAGAAATTTTAAAATAGTCTTAACGGATAGGGAGAGTTCAGAATTAATAAAATACGCTTCAAACTGTTTTTTAGCTACAAAAATAAGTTACATAAATGAATTATCAATACTTGCAGAAAAAATAGGGGCTAACATAAAAGATGTATCTTTAGGAATGGGTCTTGATTTAAGAATAGGGAATAGTTTTCTCGATGCTGGTCCTGGGTATGGAGGAAGTTGTTTACCTAAAGATACAAAAGCACTTTTTAATTTTGCAAGAGAGAATGGAATTAATTTAAAAATTTTAGAATCAACAATTTTAGCAAATGAAAATCAAATTAAATTTACTGTAAACAAAATATTAAAGAACATGAATGGAGTTGTAAACAAGATTATATCTGTTCTAGGATTAACATTCAAACCCAATACAGATGATATAAGAGAATCTGTTTCAATCAAAATCATTAATTTACTTTTACAAAATGGAGCATTTATTAAAACATACTGCCCTAAAGGAATAGAAAAAACGAAAGAACTCTTTAAAGATGAAAACAACATTATATTTTGTGAAAATGTATATGAAACTTTTAAGGAGTCTGAAGCGATTATTATAGCAACAGATTGGGAAGAATTTAATAATCTAGATTATAATTTTGTTTATTTTTTAATGAAAGATTACTTTCTATTTGATTTAAGAAATATGTTTTATAATAATCATAAAATTAAACAAATGTTTTATTATTATGGTACAGGTATAATTTGTTCTAAAGCAAAAGATTTAATTTTTTAATTTTTTTATTTATATAATTTTAATGGTATTTTTTATTTTTATTAGAGTTAAAAATAAAATGAAGAAAAATTATTAAAAACAAATTATTATAACATTTTTATATAAAAAAAAATAAATGGAAAGGAAAATGGAAAAAATAAAAACATATAAGATGGATATGCATGTTCATTCAATTTTTTCTGAAAGACCCTCAGAATTGTTGTTAAAGTTTTTAGGGACAAGAGAATCTTATGTAGATCCATTTAAACTTTTTAAATTCGCTAAAGAAAAAGGTATGGATTTTATTACAATTACAGATCACAACAAGATAGATGGAATAATAAAATTAAAAGAAAAATATCCAGAAGAGACCATTTTAGGTGTTGAGGCAACAACTTATTTCCCAGAAGATGGAACTAAAATACATATTTTATTATATGACTTTGAACCATACTTGTTTGAAAAAATTGATACTATAAGAAGTGATATATATAAACTAAGAGAATTTATTTTTGAAAATAATATTTTCTATTCAGTAGCTCATCCTTTATATTCTATTAATAAAAAACTTAATCTTAATCATTTTGAAAAATTAATACTTTTATTTGATAATTTTGAGGTTGTAAATGGAGGTAGAAATTTAGATGTAAATAATATTACTGAGAAATTTTTTAATAATCTTAATGAAGAATTAATTTATAATTTAATTAGAAAACATAAAATAAAACCTTACAGTAAAAATGCTCATAAAAAAATATTTACTGCTGGAAGTGATGACCATACAGGTCTATTTATTGGAACTTCTTATAATTATATTAGATCGAGTGAAAATTTAAAGATTACAATTAAAGATTTTATAGAAACTGTTAAATCTGGAGGTTCTCAATTTGAAGGAAAAAGTGTAGATTTTGAATCCCACGCTTTTCAAATATTGAAAATATCATTTGATTTTTATAAATCAAAATATCTACAAAAAAAAGATGAAAATATTTTTAATGAGAAAAATGAATTTAATTTATTTAATAATTTAAATAATAATAAGGTTTACGAAGAAAATAAAGATCTTCTTTATAATAAAAATAACAAAAAAAGAGATTACATTAATCTTTTACTAAAAACTTTTGATAAAATTATTTTTGAAAAAAGAAAATTATCCTTAAAAGAATATATTTTTTTAAGAAGGTACCTAACAAAAAATAAAAATAAAAATAAAAAAATAAATATCAAAATTATTGAATTTTTATTAAAAATAAATAGATTAAAAAATTATGATCCATTAATAGTTTCTTATGAATTGTTTAGAAGTATTTCAAATATTATAGATATATTAATAAAATCATTTTTAGAATCAATTACTACATCTTCAAATTTAATAAAAACAAATTTATTACTTTTTATTGAGAAATTGATATCATCTTTAGTTACATTTGCTTTATCTATTCCATATATTACTTCTATAAGTCATATTTGGCAGGACAGAAAAATAATTGATGAGCTAATAAATAAGTATTTTTTTCATGAAAAAAAGGAATTTAAAAAAATAGCATGGTTTACTGACACACTTATAGATTTAAATGGTGTTTCTGTAACATTAAGAAATATAGGAGAATTTTCAAAAATTAAAAATAGGGAACTCTTTTTCGTAACCTCAATAAAAAAAGAAGATTATGAAAGAAATAATTTTAACTTTAATATAATTAATTTTGAACCTATTTTTTCATTTAGAAGTGATATTTACAAAACCTTTGAAGTTAAATTTCCCTCAATCATGAAAATAATTAAAGAAGTATATGATATGAATCCTGATGAAATAATTATATCTACCCCAGGACCAGTAGGATTAACTGGCTTATTACTTTCAAAAATTTTAAATATACCTTCTAAAATGGTTTTCCATACAGATTTTTCTAAAGAAGCGTCAGAAATATTAGGTGATAAAAAGATTTCAGATATTATAGATTATATCTTAAAGATTATATATAATTTATCAGACCATATATTAGTAAATACTTATGAATATATAAAAATTCTTAAAGATAAAGGTTTCAATTCAGATAAAATGTCATTATTTAGAAGAGGAATTGATTTAAGTAAATTTTATAAAATAAATAAAGAAAATAATAAAATGATTAATAATTTAGAAATAAAAAATAATGATTTTATTTTATTGTATACTGGAAGAATCTCAAAAGATAAAAATCTAGATTTTATTTTAGAAGTATTTGAAGAATTAAAAAATAGCAAATATTTGAAAGAAAAAGATATTACATTAAAATTTATAATAGCAGGTGATGGACCTTATCTTGATGAATTAAAAAACAAATATAAATCTTTCAGAGAAATCTACTTTTTAGGTAAAATAGAAAATAAAAATTTACCAGAACTTTATTCTCTTGCTAATTTATTTGTTTTCCCAAGTGTAACTGATACCTTTGGAATGTCTGTTCTTGAAGCTCAAGCATGTGGATTGCCAGTTTTAACTTCTAATATTGGTGGACCAAAAGAAATTATAATTAATAATGAAACAGGTTATTCATTGAAAATTGATAAAAATCTTTGGAAAAGAAAAATAATATATTTAATTGATGATAAAATAAATAACAATTCTCTTTTATTAAATTATTTATCAAAAAATGCCTTAACTCATGTTCAAGAAAAATATGATATCGAAAAAGTAATTGACTATTATTTTAGGAAAGAGAATAATAGAATAAAACTAAAAATAATAAAGGATAAGGTCAAGATAAATAAATACAAAATTAAAATAAAAAATAACTTTACAAATAAAAGCTATAAGATACACCAAATCCAATTTTGAACGAATTTAAAACTATTCCTAATCCATTTAATAAAATAGCTGCTATTAATTTTTGAAAAAAATTCCCCTCTAATTTTGGTTCAATTGCTTCCATTGATGTAAAGATCATTGCAGTATAAATATTTATATTGAAAGTACCACTGTTTACAATTGAAAGGACAATATCCCAGTTCAAGCTAAAATATGGATTCCACTTTTTCTCAAATTGAATCATATTATAATTTGAAGAGGGAAGTTTAGCTTGATATGAAGCCCCACCTTCTATAAAAAGTCTACCTAAACCAATTTTAATAAAAAAATTTAAATATGAATCTTTATACTTTAAATTATTCAAATAGTCAATACCTCCCCCTAATCCAAACCAACCAAAGTAGTATAAATAATCAAAGCCAATCATTAAGTTTTGTGGACTAAAAAAACATGATACATAATGTAGACTAAAATTAAGTAAGGAAAAATCTTTTTCTTTCTCTTGAGCTAAAATAATGTTGCTAAATAAAATTAATAAAACAAATGCAAAAAAAAATATTTTAAAATTTTTAAATAGTTTCATTTTAACCCCCTTTTTTATAAATATAAAAAAAATATTAAATCTTTATTAAATAAGTTAGATTATTTTTTTTAAAAAACAATTACAATCAAAAAGATTATTAGATTAATTATTAAATAGTTAATTTATATTTTATATTGAAATTAAAAATCTACTAAATTAACTAATATTAATAATTACTATTTTTTATTTATTATTATATTACTATAAGAATATTATATTAGTATATTAGTATGAAAAAAATAATAAAAATAAATATAATTTTTAATTTAAAATTTAACTTAACATAATTTATATTATGTTTACTATTGATTTAATAAAAAAATATTATTAAAAAACAATTATTAATTATATAATTCTTATTTCTATTTCTATTAATTCTAGTAATCTCTCTTATTTTCTTAATAATTTAATATTATATAATAATATTTAATATCTTATTTTTTCTACATAAAAAATTAAAAATATTTATAAATGTATAGAAAATAAATTAATAATAAAAATATAATCTTATTTTATTTGATTATAATTGGTTTAACTTGAAATATATAATTTTTTTATAATTTTAATAAAATAAATTCTTTATTAATTTTTTAATTACTTATTATATTTTTTATTTTTATCTTGAAGATTTAAATAATAGTAACCATTAAATTCATTTATAAATTTTTCCATTTCCAGTAAATAATTTTGATCAAATGGAATCTTTTGCCATTTAAATTTTTTATCAAATTTTGCTATTTCAGGATTTAAATTTATTGCTATTTTTTCATATTCTTTATGTTGAATGTAACCACCTTGAATATACATTAATTTTGAAAGTATCCAGTGTGTAACATCAGGTCTATATTTATAAATTTTGGAATAAATAAAATATTTTAGAGAATTTTCATAATTTTGTGAAAAAAAATAAAAATACCCTATTCTAAAATAAGCTTTTGAAAAAATATTTTCACCTTCAGGTACAAGATTTAATATTGAAAAAATTTCTCTAGAAAAATATTTGAAATAATTATCATTTGAAATTAAAAGGTTGTTATAATTTAAAAAATTTGAGAAATTTCTTGTAAAAAAAAATATTTCAGAAATATCATATAAAAGATAAAAATACATCTCTTTTATTTTAAAATAAGCTTTATATGTTTCTGCATATTTATAATAGTTTAATGCGACATCAAATAATTTTTTAATTTTATATATATTCCCTAGCATATAATAAACTTCAGCATATTTTGGATTAATCTGTAATGCTTTTTCATAATATTCAATTGCTTTAGAATAGTTTTTTAGATAAAAATATTTATCTCCTTGCTCTTTATAAACCCATGATTCATCATTGAAGTCTACTTGAGCCAAAGATATTATATTTAAAGAAATAAAAATGAAAATTAAAAAATAAAAAATTAATATTTTGAAAATATCTTTCATCTTAAATTAAAAAATCTTTATATTTTTATAAAAATGATTTTATTTTGTATTTCTAAAATTATATATTAAAAATTTAGTATTTAAATATTTCCTTTTAATTTTCAATAAAACAGTTTTTTAACTATTTAATATTTTATTTTTAAACTGAATTTTTTTAAATCAAATGAAATAGATATTCATATTTAAAATATTTTGTAAATTCAAAATTCTTTTTATTATTCTCATAATCTAATACATTGTCTTCATTTTCAATATTAATACAATTATAAGAATAATTTTTATTGAAAATTACATTATTTTTGTTATTAAACCCTGTTTTTTCCTTCTGAATTAATTCTGTTAGTATACTATTAGTTCTTGTTTTAGAAAGGACAAAATTAACTGGAACTTTTATAATTGAACCACAAATTATTAAATCGGGATCATCAAATGCATTTAATACATAAATTGTGTGAGCAGAAGTATTATACCTTAAAGCTATTTTCCATAAAGTATCTCCCCATACTACTTTATAGTCAACAGTTTTAACACCTTCAAATTCTTTTAAAAGTATAGAATGAAATTTTTTAATATTTTTTGCATTAATATAATAATTTGAAGGTTTAGTTTCTTTTGATGTTTTTACAGTAGTTTTAGGTTTTGATGGTTTAACAGTTGTTTGTTGCTGAGTTGATGGTTGAGTAGATGGTTTTGTTTGAACCTGTGGTTGAGTTTGAGGTTTTTGTTGAACTTGAGGTGTTACAGGAACAACAGGAGTAACCTGGGTTTCTTGTTTTTGAGCTGTTTCCTTTTTTTCTTGTTTTGCCTCTTCTTCTATTTTAGATATTTTAATTTCATTACTTTTTTCAATTTCTGTTCCAGCTCTTTTAGAAGATATTGAAAATCTTGAAAATATGATTATTGAACTAATTATTAAAAAAACAAGGAAAAATATTAGTACTATTAATATTGTATTATTTTTTCTTTCTTCATTGTTTATTGTTGCCATAATTCTCTCCTAAAAAATTAAAATTAAGAAAAACTTAAAATAAATTATTTTAATTCATAAAACTCTATTATTTTACATCTATTTACATCTATTTATTCGTTTCTTTTCTAAAAGAATGAAGGCAATTTCTATTAACAATTTTTAATAAGAAGTAACTTTTTTTTTACAAATTAAAAAATTGTTAATCATTACAAAAATTTTATATATTTATAACTAAAAAATTATTCTAAAACATAAAATTAAATATAAAAATATCAGTTAATTATTAATACAATCGTATAAACATTATACATCAATTGTTATAAAAAAGTATAAATTAAATATTAACAATTTTTAACAATTAAATGTTATAAATAAGTATACTTATTGATTTTATTGAAATTATTTGAATTATAAAAAAGTATAGCTTTTTATTTATTTCTATTTTACTCTTTAGAAACAAATACTAAATATAATAATTAAGCATTTATTTTTTTAATAAAATAGTTGTTTTTTTATTGCAGATAATAAATAAAAATAAATTGAATTAATCTAATTGAAAAAAATTAAAAAAAGAAATAAAAAGAATTATATTATAAAAAGTAACATTTTATAGATAAATAAAGAATACAATGGGAAATAAGACTTAAATTTAATACATACTATTTTTTTAGAATATTTTTAAAATCATTTTCTGGGTCAAAAAAATATATTTTACTCATATCAAAATAAACTTTTCTATTTTTTTCATTGTGATGAGCTGTAGTAGAAGCTCTAAAAGTTGCAAGGAAAGAAACATTTCCTAAATTAAAATGGACATAAGTATCAGCACCAAGTGGTTCAATTATTTCAACATTGGCTTTAAGAGAATAAAAATTACTTTTTTTATCATCATGAATATCTTCAGGTCTAATCCCCATAATTAAAACTTTATTATTATAAGCTTTCAATAAATTGACTTTTTCTGTATCATTAATTTCTATTTTAAAATCTCCATTAATAAGTTCTATTAAATTATCTCTATAGTTAATATTAACTTCAATAAAATTCATTGGTGGTGAACCTATGAAACCAGCAACAAATTTATTAATAGGATTATTATATAATTCAAGAGGGGATCCTATCTGTTGAATAATACCATCATTAATAACTACAATTTTATCTCCCATAGTCATTGCTTCTATTTGATCATGAGTTACATAAATCATAGTGGATTCTAATTTTTGATGCAAAGAAATTATTTCAGCTCTCATTTGCACCCTTAATTTTGCATCAAGATTTGAAAGAGGTTCATCAAATAAAAAAACTTTTGGATTTCTAACTATTGCTCTTCCTACAGCTACTCTTTGTCTTTGACCACCAGATAAAGCTTTTGGTTTTCTATTTAAATAATTTTCAAGATGTAGAATTTTTGCAGCTTCTCTAACCCTTTTGTCAATTTCATCATTAGGAATTTTTCTAATTTTTAAGCCAAACGCCATATTATCATAGACTGACATATGAGGGTATAATGCATAATTCTGGAAAACCATAGCAATATCTCTATCTTTTGGAGGAAGATTGTTTACGAAAATATTATCTATATATAGTTCACCTTTAGTTATAGATTCCAATCCTGCAATCATTCTTAGAATTGTTGATTTTCCACACCCAGATGGTCCTACGAGAACTACAAATTCTTTATCTTCAACTTTAATGTTAGCATTGCAAACTGCAGGTTTATCTGAACCTTCATAAATTTTATAAACATTTTTTAATTCAACTGTTGCCATAAATACTCCTATTTTTTAATTATAATATTAGATAACTATATATTTTATAATATGTATAATATTAATTTAATATTTTAACAATTTATTTTTAAAAATAATTTTATTTATCTTTAATTTTATTTTTAATATTTGATTATTTAATCATTAATTATATAATAAATCTTATTAAAAAAAATTATTTTTTCAATATTATTTGTTAAATATTTATTATTTAAAACTAAATTAGTTATTTTTTGTAAAAAAATTTGACAATTTATTAAAAACAATTTATAATTTTAATGAAAAGTGTATTATTAAAAACAATTAAATAATATTTAGGAGGTTTTAATGAAAAAAATATTAATTTTTGTACTTGTTTTCTTTATATTTCTATTTTCATGTGGTACAAAAAAAGCTGATCTTATTATTCAATCATACATGTCAGATGAGAAACCAAAACAAGTTTTTGCTGAACTTGTAGCTGAATTTGAGAAACAATATAAGATGAAAGTTGAAGTTAACACTACTGCTCATGAACAGTTCAAAACTCAAATTGTTAACTATTTAACTTCTAAAGATGCTCCTGATGTTTTAACATGGTTTGCTGGTTTTAGAATGCAACAATATGCTATGAAAGGTTTACTTGAACCAGTTGATGATGTTTTCCCAGGTGGAAAATTTGAAGCTGAATTCCCAGCTTCTTTTAAAGTTGCTGCAAGTTATAATGGAAAAATCTATTTTGTTCCTCAATCTTGGTATTGGTGGGCAATTTATTATAACAAAGAAGTTTTTGATAAATATGGATTGAAGGTTCCTCAAACTTGGGAAGAACTACTTAAAGTTTGTGAAGTATTAAAAAGAAATGGTATAACTCCATTTACTATTGGTGCAAAAGACACATGGACTGCTGGTGGTTGGTTCGATTATTTAAATGTTGCTGTTAATGGTGGTGAATTCCATCAAAAACTTACTGGTGGTGATGTTGCATATACTGACCCAAAAGTTGTTAAAACATTTGAATATTTAGCACATTTAGCTAAAAATGAATATTTTATTAAAGGTGCTGCTTCATTATCATGGCAAGAAGCTGTTGCTCCTATGATTGAAGGAAAAGCTGCTATGTACTTAATGGGACAATTTATAATGGATGTTATTCCTGAAAAAGATAAAGGAAAATTTGATTTCTTTAGATTTCCAATTATAGGCAACCAAACAGCATATGGAGTAGATACACCAACTGATGGTTTTATAGTACCTGCAAAAGCTAAAAATAAAGCAAATGCTAAGAAATTTTTAGCTTTTATTGCTTCAAAATTTGCACAAGAATATTTTGCTACTAAACTTGGAAGACTTGCTGCAAATATTCTTGTACCACCACCAAACCCTGCTGCTGAAAAAGGATTAGCAATCGTTAAAGGTGCTGCTATTGCAATGCAATTCTATGATAGAGATGCTCCAGAAGAAATGGCTGCAATCGGTATGGATGCTATTGTTAGAATTTTACAGAATCCAGCTGATCTAATTAAAATATTACAGGAAGTTGAAACTCATAGACAAAGAATATATGCTGAGTTTAAAAAATAAAATTGTTAATTTTATAAAAAATAGTTTGTCTTTATTTTAAATAAAATTTGTAAATTTTAGAAGAAGGAAGTATTTCTATAAAGTAATACTTCCTTCTCTTTTATATAAATTTTACATTAAGGAGAATAAAAATAAAGTGTTGAGTTATTTTAGTAATTCATATAAAATTAATTAATATATTTCATTAAGTAAGATATTTGAAATAAATAATAAATAAAATACTTATAATACTTATTCTAGAAATCTTAAAAGTTACACAAAATCAGACAAAAAAATATTTTATAAATTTTGCAAATTAAAAATTTTAATGGAATATATTAGTTAAGTTAATATTTATTAACAAAATTTAATAAATATAAAAAATCTGATATGCATTTATATTTAAAAAATAAAATAGATTTAATAAATAAAAAATAAAATGTTTTTAATGATATTAAAGTCATAGTAGATAAACTAAACAAAGATATATGAAGGAAAATTATGAAAAAACCTATTCTAAAAAAAATAAAAATTAATTATTATTCAATTGTTCCATGGGTATTTCTTTCTATTCCTTTAACAATGTATCTTTTATGGGTTATAATTCCTGTTTTTCAATCATTTTTATTTGCTTTTACAAAAACAGATTCAATAGTTACGAATCCAATTTATATAGGATTCAAAAATTTTATAAGATTTTTTTCTGAAAAACAGTCAATGATTGCTTTAAAAAACAACCTATTCTGGCTTCTTTTATTTGTTTTTATTCCGATTCCTTTAGGACTATTAATAGCTATGTATTTTAACACACCATTTAAAGGAACAAAAATATTTAAAACATTGTTTTATTTACCAATGACTCTCTCTTTTGCTATTATTGGAACTATATGGATGTGGATATATAATCCAAATTTTGGAGTGTTAAATACAATTTTAAGAAGTATTGGATTAAATTCTCTTGCAAAAGAGTGGTTAGGTGATGAAAGGTACATGACTGGAGCTTTAATAGTAGTAGGAATATGGAGACAGGTCCCTTATGTAATGATTTTATATTTAGCTGGTTTAAAGAATGTGCCATCTGAATTAATAGAAGCTTCGATGGTAGATGGTGCAAATTGGTTTCAGAGATTTAAATATATACTAATACCTACTCTTACACCAGCAACAATTGTTGCTATAACTATATCCATTATAGATTCCTTAAGAACATTTGACATCGTTTATGTTATGACAAATACAAAAGCTAGAGCAGCTGAAACTTTAGCAACATATATGTACACAAATTCTTTTGGTTACTCTAATTTTGGTTTTGGATCAGCTATAAGTGTAATACAGTTTTTAATTACCTTATTGTTTATATTAATTTACATAAATAATACTTTGAAAAGTGAAGAAAAATAAGAAATTTTAA